>NZ_JBHZEJ010000042.1:21555-72349 GCF_042756365.1 Streptomyces sp. NPDC059092 | reverse complement strand
GTCTGTTTTTTATACGCCACCGGGCGTTACCCCTGCGGCCGGCGGGGTACCGCGATCCCGCTGAGCGGCCGGGGGGCCCCCCAGATCGTATCGGGGGGGCCGCGCGGTCGCGTCTCGCGCCTGAGAGGTGAGGCAGTGCGGGGAGTACGGAGCGCACGGGAAGTACGGGAAGCGCGGAAGCACAGGAAGCACGGAAGCACGGGAAGTACGGGAAGTACGGGGGACCCATGGAGCAACCACCGCAACAGAGGCAGTCGTTACCGCCGCCACCGGATCCATCGCGGGTGGCGCGGGCGTCGGGGCCACCGCGGCCACCACCGGAGCCGTCGGATCCGTCGCGGGTGTCGCGGCCGTCGCGGCCACCACCGGCGGCACGGCCGTTGCGTGTCGCGGTCATCATCGGCAGTACGCGTGAGGGGCGCGTCGGTGATGTCATCGGCCGCTGGTTCGCGGAACGGGCGGCCGGGCGGGACGACCTGGAACTGGCGGTCGTCGATCTGATCGACTTCGACTTCCCCGCGCATTACCCGGACCGTCCCACTCACCAGATGTCCGCGTTCGCGGCGGAGGTCGAGCGGGCGGACGCGTTCGTGGTGGTCACTCCCGAGTACAACCGCTCGTTCCCGGCCTCCCTGAAGCAGGCCATCGACTTCGCGTACGACGAGTGGCGGACAAAGCCGGTCGCGTTCGTCAGCTACGGCCATGGCGCGGGCGCCGGGCTCTACGCGGTGGAGCAGTTGAGATCGGTCTTCACCGAGCTGCACACGGTGACACTGCGCAACGGCGTGAACATCAACCTCTTCGAGGACTGGCCGGTCGGCTCCGCCGGCCTCTCCGGTGCCGCTGGTGCCTCCGGCGCCGGTGACCGGGCGGCGGGGCTGATGCTCGACCAGCTCGGCTGGTGGGGCCTGGCGCTGCGCGAGGCCCGTGAGGCACGCCCGTACCTCTCCTGACCCACGGACAAGGGAACAGCAATGAGCACTGATCTGGCGATCGAGACCAGAGGGCTGGTGAAGGTCTTCGGCGAGAACCGGGCCGTCGACGGGGTCGATCTCGCCGTTCCGGCGGGCACGGTCTACGGGCTCCTCGGGCCGAACGGCGCGGGCAAGACGACCCTCGTCAGGATACTGGCGACGCTGCTCCGGCCGGACGGCGGCGAGGCGCGGGTCTTCGGCAAGGACGTACGGAAGGAAGCGGACGCGGTGCGCGGCCGGGTGAGCCTCACCGGGCAGTACGCGTCGGTCGACGAGGATCTGACGGGTACGGAGAACCTGGTGCTGCTGGCACGGCTCCTCGGCCACTCGAAACGGGCGTCCCGGGAGCGGGCGGCGCGGCTGCTGGCGGCGTTCGGTCTCGCGGAGGCGGCGGGGCGGCAGGTCAAGAACTACTCGGGCGGGATGCGGCGCCGTATCGACATCGCCGCGTCCATCCTCAACACGCCGGACCTGCTCTTCCTGGACGAGCCGACGACCGGGCTCGACCCGCGCAGCCGCAACCAGGTCTGGGACATCGTGCGGGCCGTCGTCGCGCACGGCACGACGGTGCTGCTGACGACGCAGTATCTGGACGAGGCGGACCAGTTGGCCTCCCGTATCGCGGTGATCGACCGTGGCCGGATGATCGCCGAGGGAACGAAGGGTGAGCTGAAGGCGTCGGTCGGCGCTGGGGCGGTCCATCTGCGGCTGCGGGACGCGGCGCAGCGGA
This sequence comes from Streptomyces sp. NPDC059092, assembly GCF_042756365.1. Classification (NCBI taxonomy): domain Bacteria; kingdom Bacillati; phylum Actinomycetota; class Actinomycetes; order Kitasatosporales; family Streptomycetaceae; genus Streptomyces; species Streptomyces sp. NPDC059092. Next base: position 70,645 of record NZ_JBHZEJ010000042.1, on the reverse strand, counting down.
CGGAGGCCGAGCAGGTGCTGGCGCGCGCGCTCGGCGCGGGCGTGCAGCTCGACCCCGACCCGGTGGCGCTGACCGCGACGGTCAACGGCCACGGCACGGAGCGGGGCGCGGCGGAACAGGCCGCGCGTGCGCTGGCGGAGCTGGCCCGCGCGGGGATCACGGTGGACAACTTCTCGCTGGGCCAGCCGAGTCTGGACGAGGTCTTCCTCGCCCTCACCGAAAGAAATCCGGACGGTACCTCGCACAGCACCCCTGACAACAAGCTGCACAGCAGCCCTGGCCACACCCCTGGCCACACCCCGGACAACACCCCGGACAACAGCCCGCACAGCAGCCTTGACGACGGGCCGGGCGGCAGCGGGGCGACCACCCCGACGACGGAGGAGGCGGCGGCATGAGTACCGCGGTCACGAAGACGAAGAACGCGCACGATCCCGCGGACCCCGCGCTGACCTCTCCCACGGCGGAGGATCTGGAGGCTCTGCTGGCCGGCCAGGACCGGCCGCCCCGGCCCAGCGGGCTCACCGCCTCGCTCGCCTTCGGCTGGCGGACCATGCTCAAGATCAAGCATGTGCCGGAACAGCTCTTCGACGTCACAGCGTTCCCGATCATGATGGTGCTGCTGTACTCGTACCTCTTCGGGGGCGCCCTGGCCGGTTCCGTGTCGGAGTACATCCAGTTCCTGCTGCCGGGGATCCTGGTGATGAGCGTCGTCATGGTCACGATGTACACGGGCGTCGCGGTCAACACCGACATCGAGAAGGGCGTCTTCGACCGCTTCCGCACCCTCCCCATCTGGCGCCCGGCCCCGATGGTCGGCTACCTCCTCGGCGACGTCGTCCGCTATGTGATCGCCTCGGCCGTCATGCTCGCCGTCGGCACCCTCATCGGCTACCGGCCGCAGGGCGGCCTGCCCGGGGTCGTGGCGGGGGTGGCGCTGCTGCTCGTCTTCTCGTTCTCGTTCTCGTGGGTCTGGACGATGTTCGGCCTGATGCTGCGCAGCGAGAAGTCCGTGATCGGCGTCAGCATGATGGTGATCTTCCCGCTCACCTTCCTGAGCAACGTCTTCGTCGACCCGAAGACGATGCCGGGCTGGCTCCAGGCGCTCGTCAACAACAGCCCGGTCAGCCATGTGGCGACAGCGGTGCGAGAGCTGATGGCAGGCCACTGGCCGGCGGAGGCCCTCGCCTGGTCCCTCGGCTGGTCGGCGGTCCTGCTGATCGGCTTCGGCACGGTCACGATGCGCCTGTACAACCGCAGATGACGCCGTCCCGGCCCCCGGGGCCCGCCGGTATCCGCCTCCCGTGAACGGTGTTGCGCGCCACTCACCACCGGCGGAGCGACTGATGGAGCGGCTTCGCACGGTTCATCCGAGACGCCAGTTGACGGGGGGTGTGGCGGGGGCGGGGCGGTAGGCGCAGGTGGAGCCGGTGTATACCGATGCCCTGAGGTGGGCCGCGAGTTCGGGGTGGAGGGTGTCGAGCTTGCGCAGGGTGTCGCGGATGCGGGCGGTGACCGTCTTACGGGCCCGTTCCGCCTCGTCGCCGAGGCGCCGGGTCCGTCCGCCGAGCCCCGCCGCCCGGCGCAGCTCGTCCAGCAGGGCCCGCCGCTCCCGCTCGCCCTCGGCGGTGCGGGCCACGTCCCCGCGCGTGCCCGCGCGAGCGATCTCCTCGTCCAGCTCCTCCAGCCGGCGCTTGTAGGCGGCCTTGGCGCGCTCGTCCAGCACGGGGTCGCCACCCAGTGACCGGGTCGCGGCCACGACGCGCCCGCCTTCGGGGGCGAGGAGTTCCCCGGCGGGCAGGTCGGCGCCCGGGTGGCCGAGGAGCGTGTGCAGGTCCCGTAACCCCTTGGCGTCGGGCACATGGACCGACCGCCCCGCGAAGGCCAGCGCCCAGACCGTGCCGTCCCGCCGGAACTCGGCCTGCTGGACATGGGCCGGGGAGGTCGGCGCGGCAGGTTCGATGGCAGACGAGGGCGAGGGCACGGGCACGGGCACGGGCACGGGTGAGGGCGCGGGTGAGGACCGGGCCGGGGTGCGGGAGGGGGTGGGGGAGTGGTGGCGCAGGGCCTCCGTCAGGGCCCTGGCCGCGCGGTGCGACCACGGGGCCGCTCCGAGCCGGTCCGCCGCGTCGCGGGCCGCCGTCAGCGCCGCCACCGCCTCGTCCCACCGGCCGCTCGCCGCGTCCAGCGTGCCGAGCCAGAGGTCGACCGGGCCGCTGATGTCACAGCCGTACAGGGAGACCATCCACTGGCCCGCGTACGGCGCGAGCGCCGCCCGCGCGCGGACGATCAGCGCCTCGTCGCCCGACGCGGCGGCCGTCTGGGCGCGGAAGCGCAGCCACAGCGGGGCGTAGACGCGGGGGAACGGAGGGTCGGCCCCGGCCTCCACCTCTCGGAGATACCGGACCGCGCCCGCCGTGTCGCCGCGCTCCAGCGCCGTGAGGGCCACCGGCAGCCGGGGATACGGATAGCCCAGCCCGTCCAGCGTGCCGGCCACCGCCCCCGCCGCGTCGAACCGGCCCCGGAGCAGCTTGAGCGCCCAGTCCAGGTGCGCGCTGATGAAGGCGTACGGCGCGTGCTCGCGCCATGGCCCCAGCGCTTCGGCCAGCAGCTCCTCCGCCTCGTCGAAGCGGCCCGCGAGGGACGCGGCCACGGACAGGTCGATGGCGCTGCCGAGCTGGAAGAGGCGTTTGCCCGTCCGCCCGGCCAGGGTGACATACGCGTGCAGCTCCGCGCGGAAGCGCGGATCGCCCTGCTCCAGCAGCGTGACCCAGCGCATCGCCGTCGCGTGCGTCTCCATGTCGCGGTCGCCCGTGCGGCGGGCGATGGCGGCCGTCTCATCCGTGAGCGTGAGCCGTTCGGCCGCCGTGCCCAGCCCCCAGATCGTGTCGTGCCGTGCCCAGAGCGAGAAGGCGAGCGCGTCGTCGTCCTCCTCGCGGCGCGCCAACGCCGTGGACCGTACGGTCAGTTCCTGCGCGAGCTGGGCCGGATCGAGCTGCTGCGGATCGGCGGCGCCGTCGATCAGGGTGCGGTGGGCCTCCCGGAGCAGCCCGGCGGTCTGCGCCTCGCGGCCAGGGACACCGCCCCGGCGGTGCAGGGTGATCGCCACCCGGGCCAGCAGCTCGGCGTCCCGCAGCTCACGGGCGGGGGCGGCGGCCCGTTCGAAGTACCGCCAGGCTTCCTCCTCCTCGCCGTAGTTCCGTAACTCGCCGCCGAGGTCCAGCGCGATCAGCACGGCCCTGCGCGGATCACCGGCCCCGCTCTCCCGCCTCTCCGTCCCCGTCCCCGCGCCCGTCCCCGCGCCCGTCCCCGTCCCCGCGTCCGCCTCCGGCCGCCGGTCCGCTGTCCGCTCCGCTGTCCCCTCGGCGATCTCCAGCGCCCGCCGGTAGTGGCCCAGGGTCTCCTCGCCGGCCAGCCTGCCGGAGGCATCGCGCGCCGCCGCCAGCAGCACGTCCAGCCTGCGGTCACGCTCCAGCGCGTCGCCGGCCAGATAGGCGTGCCGGGCCAACTCGGCGGGGAGGAGCTGATCGTTGAGCGCCGGGTCGCCGTCCAGGGCGCGGACGACCGCGGCGTGCCGGTGCCGTACGTCCGGCTCGGGGAGCGATGCGTACAGCGCCTCCCGTACGAGATCGTGCGCGAAGGCGAACCGCCCGGCCCGCCCGCCCACCACCACCCGGGCCGCCACCGCGCGCTCCAGCAACCGGTCCACGTGCGGTACGGGCTCGGCCGTGACGCCCGCCAGCACCCGGCGGTGGAACTCCCGGCCCAGCACGGCGGCCGACGTCAGCAACGCGGATACGGCTGAGGGGAGTTGGTCGATCCTGCTCCGCACGGCCTCGCTCACCCCGGGTGCCACCGCGGAGAGCGGGCTGCCGCTGTGCCAGAGCCGGGCCGTCTGCTCGACGAAGAACGGATTGCCGCCGGTCCGCCGGTGGACCTCGTCCATGACGGCCGCCTCCGGCTCCCGCCCGGCGGTGAGTGCGAGCAGCGCGCCCACCTCGTCGCGGTCGAGCCCCGTCAGCGTCAGCGTCGTCGTCGCCCGCGCGACCAGCGGGAGGATCAGCCGCTGGAGCGGATGGTCCGGCGCCTCCGCCTCGACGTCGCGGTACGCCCCGACGAGCAGCAGACGCTCGAACCAGGCGTGCTGCGCGGCGAATTCGAGGAGCCGGAGGGAGGCGGTGTCCGCCCAGTGCAGATCGTCGAGGACGACCACGACGGGGCGGTCCTGCGAGACGGTGACCAGGGCCGTGGTCACCGCGTCGCACAACGCGAAAGCGGCCGGCGAGGAGTTCGCGCGGTCCGGGGACCGTACCTGCCCCGGCTCGCCCAGCAGCACCGCGAGCCGCCCGCCCGCCGCCCTCTCGACCTCCGCCCAGCGCTCCTCCCCGACCGCGCGCCGCAGCCCCCGCAGGACCTGCACCCACGGCCAGTACCCCGGCGCGCTGTCCGAGTCCCAGCACGAGCCGCCCAGCACGAGCACCCCGCGCCGCCGCGCCTCGTGCGCCGCCCGCGTGACGAGCGCGGTCTTGCCGATGCCCGCCTCGCCCGTGACCAGCGCGAGGCCCCCATGGCTGTCCGTCGTCCGGGCGATCTCCGCCCGGAGGACACCCATGGGGTGCTCACGCCCGATGAGAGCTGGGGTCATGGTCAAACCATAGGAGACCCCACTGACAACGGACCTTCGTCGCAATCAGATCAAGGCGTGACGTTCGCGAGAAGCTGCTCGAAAGGCACGACGTCATCGAAGTCGTCGGATCCGTTCGCGCCTTCGCCGTTCTCCTGGCGTCCCTTCTCGCGTCCCTTCCCGTTCCTGCCGTTCCCCGAGGTCCCCTCGCGTGCCGTCCGCCCCTGGAGCAGCCGGCCGAACTCCCCGCCCGCCCGCTCGATCCGGGCCGGCAGTCCGCCCGCGTGCGTATCGGCCCGCGCGCCCCAGTCGTCCGTCGCGGCGAACACGGCGGTCGGGAGGGTCAGCGCGTGGAGGTACGAGAACAGCGGGCGCATCGCGTGTTCCACCACGAGGGAGTGGCGGGCGGTCCCACCGGTGGCCGCGAGGAGTACGGGCGTCCCGGTGAGCGCGTCGGGGTCGACCAGGTCGAAGAACGACTTGAACAGCCCGCTGTACGAACCGGCGAACACCGGCGTCACCGCGATCACCCCGTCCGCCCCGCCGACCGCCGCCAGCGCCGCGCCGAGCGTGGCCGAAGGGAAGCCGGTGACCAGGTGGTTCGCGATGTCGGCGGCCAACTCGCGCAGCTCGACGATCTCGACCTCCGCCTTGCGGTCCTCGGCGGCGAGCGCCTTCACGGACGCCTCCGCCAGCCGGTCGGCCAGCAGGCGCGTCGACGACGGCTTGCCGAGACCGGCCGACACGACGACCAGCTTCAGCGGTTCCACGGAGCCGGCGGAGCCGGCCGAGGGGACGGCGTTGACGGACGGCACGGTGACCATGGTCAGACCTCCTTCTTCCCGGTCGCGGCGACGGCCGGGTGGAGCGGCCCCGCCGGGACCCCGGCCGGCCGCCGGTTCGCGAACTCCTTGCGCAGTACGGGGACGACCTCCTCGCCCAGCAGGTCGAGCTGCTCCAGCACCGTCTTCAGCGGCAGCCCCGCGTGGTCCATCAGGAAGAGCTGGCGCTGGTAGTCACCGAAGGTCTCGCGGAAGGACAGCGTCTTCTCGATGACCTCCTGCGGGCTGCCCACGGTCAGCGGGGTCTGCTCGGTGAACTCCTCCAGGGAGGGCCCGTGCCCGTACACCGGCGCGTTGTCGAAGTACGGGCGGAACTCCCGTACCGCGTCCTGCGAGTTCTTCCGCATGAACACCTGGCCGCCGAGGCCGACGATCGCCTGCTCGGGGGTGCCGTGGCCGTAGTGCGCGTACCGCTTGCGGTACAGGTTGATCAGCTTCTGGAAGTGCCCCTTGGGCCAGAAGATGTTGTTGGCGAAGAAGCCGTCTCCGTAGAAGGCGGCCTGCTCGGCGATCTCGGGCGACCGGATCGACCCGTGCCAGACGAACGGCGGAACCCCGTCCAGCGGCCGGGGCGTCGAGGTGAAGCCCTGGAGCGGTGTACGGAACTTGCCCTCCCAGTCCACGACGTCCTCGCGCCACAACTTGTGGAGCAGGGCGTACTTCTCGACGGCGAGCGGGATGCCCTGCCGGATGTCCTCCCCGAACCAGGGATAGACGGGCCCGGTGTTCCCCCGCCCCATCATCAGGTCGACGCGCCCGCCGGCCAGGTGCTGGAGCATCGCGAAGTCCTCGGCGATCTTCACCGGGTCGTTGGTGGTGATGAGGGTGGTGGAGGTGGAGAGGATGAGGCGCTCGGTGGTGGCCGCGATGTAGCCGAGCATCGTGGTGGGCGAGGAGGGCACGAACGGCGGGTTGTGGTGCTCGCCCGTCGCGAAGACGTCCAGCCCCACCTCCTCGGCCTTCCGCGCGATGGTGACCATCGCCTTGATCCGCTCGTGCTCGGTCGGCGTACGTCCGGTCGTCGGGTCGGTCGTGACATCGCCGACTGTGAAGATCCCGAACTGCATCGAGCTCACCTCTCGCCTCTTGGGTGGACTGGCCTCTGATCCGGCTCCATCGAAATGGTTGAAGCTTCAACTTCGCCCACTGAAGCGTACAACGGCACCGGGCGCGGAATCTATTCCGGACTCGCGGCGGGAGCCTTCGCCCTGCCGCGTGAAGTCACTTTAAGTAGATTTGTCGTACCAATCTGGAACCTTGGGATCGGTGATGCCCCTCCCCATGGGTGGAACAGCCAGGCACGCCCCTAGGAGAACGCCGATGCCGCACGCCCGCCACAAGGAGGGGACAGGGGAGGAGCCCCGTAAGAAGGGGCCCGGTAGGAAAGAGCCCGGCAGGAAAGAGCCCGGCAGGGAAGCGCCCGGCAGGGAAGCGCCCGGTAAGAGGGGGCCCGGCAGGCCGGGGCCTCGTAAGAGGTGGGTCCTCGGGGTGGCGGTGGCCCTTGTGCTGGGGGCGGGCGTCTGTCCTGTGTTCGGTGGCCTCGGGGACTCCTCCGACACCGGCGACCCGATCGGCTTCGCCCAGGGCGGGGACGCGCCCCCCACACCCGCCACCGGGGGTGACGGTGGGCGGCAGCCGGTGGCCGCCGGGGCGTCCGAGGTGCTGATGCCGACCGGGCCGGCCGCCGCGTTCACCGTGGCCGCCACCGTTCCCGAGGACGGGTCCAAGATCGCCGTCACCACGCTGAAGGGGAAGAAATCCGGATTCACGGGGCGGGTCTGGGTCTGGGCGCCGCCGCAGTACCGGGAGCCGCGGTACGCGAAGAGCGGGTTCCCGGTCATGATCGCGCTGCCCGGGGGTGCCGGTTACCCCGTCAACTACTGGATGGGTACGGATCTGAAGCTGGAGGCGAGCATCGCCGCGTGGTCCAAGGAGGGCAGGAGTCTGCCCTTCATCCTGGCCATGCCGGTGCTCAACCCCCGCCCCGACGCCGGTGGGCTCTACTGGGACGCCAGCGACATCCCCGGGCAGCCGAAGATGGGAACGTGGCTGACCGAGGACGTCCCCGACCTGGTCAGGGCGAACTTCCGCACCCTGAAGTCACGCGACGGCTGGGCGATCATGGGCTCGTCCACGGGTGGATTCGCCGGGCTGAAGTCCGTCCTCCAGAAACCGCACCAGTTCAAGGCGGCCCTCGTCTCGGGCCCGGACCTCGTGCCGGACTCCCGGCTGTGGGCCGGGCACGAACAGCAGGAGAGGGAGAACGACCCGACGGTCCTCGCCCCGGAGCTGATCAGGGCGAAGGGCCCTGACGTCTATATCGCGTTCCAGGTGGGGACGGTCGGCTCGGACGCCCGGACCAGGCCGAAGGTCGAGGACTTCGTCCGGACGTACACCCGAGGGCCGATCAGGACCCGGCTCAGCGTGATCCAGGGTGGTGGTCACAACGCGCGCACGTACGTGCCGAACATGGTCGACGCCGGTCTGATCCAGTGGATCAGCGCACATATGCGAGGACCGGTCCCCGCCCCCTGACCAGGACCGACACCAGCACCAGGGCCAGCACCGACACCAGCACCAGGGTCAGGGCCAGCACCGACACCAGTCCCGGACGCCAGGCCCGTCACCGCCCTGCCGGCACGCGGCCTGGGTCGCCTTCGCCCGTGACGGAGGTCCGGGCTGGGGGTCCTGTGTGCCAGGACGGCGCGTCACCCGGCGCATCGCCGAGGAGTGGACGTCGGAGGTGGCGTGGCGCCATGCCCGGGTCGGTACGCGGCCCGGGTGCCGACGTGTTCGGCGCCGATTGGCGTCTCCCCGAAGGGTGGTATTAGGTTAGGCTCGCCTAACCACCCGGTGGAAGTCGCGTCCCTGACGACTCCTCAGCAAAACCTTTGCGGTGCAAGCTGTTGGGCATGCGCCCCTTCCGCAGCACCCCCCACCCCGAGGTAGTGCCAGCCGTGCCCGTCCCGCTCCGACCCCCTCCCGGCGACACCCTTCCGCGTGATGTCCTGAACGACCGGGTACGCGCACGGGGTTTGATCGTTCTCCCCTACGCGGGCTCGTACGACCGGGAGTTCGTCCTTCCTCGCATCTCCGGAGTCGTGTCATGACTGTGCCCCCCTCCATCGTGCCCGCTCCCGCCGTGCCCCCCTCCGCCACGACCCCCTCCGCCACGCCCCCTTCCACGGCGCCCTCTGCCACCCTGCCCGTCCAGGCCGCCGCCGCAGGCGCGACCGCGGCGGCCGACGGCATTCTGCGGCGCCAGCGCGCCCGGGAGTCCTCGGCGCGCACCTACGCCCGCTCGTTCCCGATCGTCCCCGCGCGCGCCTCGGGCATGACCATCGAGGGGACGGACGGCCGCCGTTACCTCGACTGCCTCTCCGGCGCGGGCACGCTCGCCCTCGGCCACAACCACCCCGTCACGCTGGAGGCCGTCCGCCGCACGATGGACAGCGGGGCGCCGCTGCACGTCCTCGACCTGGCGACCCCGGAGAAGGACGACTTCACGGACGCGCTCTTCGCCACCCTGCCGAGCGGCTTCGCGGACCGCGCCCGGGTCCACTTCTGCGGACCCGCCGGTACGGACGCGGTCGAGGCGGCCCTGAAACTGACGCAGACCGCGACCGGGCGGAGCGGACTGCTCGCGTTCACCGGCGCGTACCACGGCATGACGGCGGGTGCCCTGGGCGTGACCGGCAGCGTCGCCGTCAAGGAGCGGGTCGCGGGCGGCGGGGCCGAGGTGACGCGGCTGCCGTACCCGTACGCGTACCGCTGCCCGTTCGGTGTCGGCGGCGAGCGCGGGGCCGCACTCGCCGTCACGTACGCGCAGCGGCTGCTCGACGATCCGGCGGGCGGTGTCGTGCCGCCCGCCGCGATGATCGTCGAGGTGGTGCAGGGGGAGGGCGGCGCGGTGCCGGCGCCGGACTCCTGGCTGCGCGCGATGCGGCGGCTCACGCGGGAGCGCGAGATTCCGCTGATCGTGGACGAGGTGCAGACGGGCGTCGGGCGTACGGGGGCCTTCTGGGCCGTCGAGCACAGCGGGATCACCCCGGACGTGCTGGTCCTGTCGAAGGCGATCGGCGGCGGGCTGCCGATGGCCGTGATCGTGTACGACGAGAAGTACGACGGCTGGCTGCCCGGCGCCCACACCGGCACCTTCCGCGGCAACACCCTGGCCATGGCGGCGGGCGCGGCGACGCTGCGGTTCGTGAGCGCCGAGGGCCTGAGCGAGCGCGCGGCGACCGTCGGCGCCCGGATGACGGCGCGGCTCGACGGTCTGCGCGCGGAACTCCCGGCGATCGGCGACGTGCGGGGGCGCGGCCTGATGATCGGCGTCGAACTCGTCGACCCGGAGGGCCCCTCGGACTCCTGCGGGGCCCGTCCCGTCGACGCGGAACTGGCCGTGCGGGTACGGGCGGCCTGTCTCGACCGGGGGCTGATCGTGGAGCTGGGCGGGCGGTTCGACGCGACCGTACGGTTGCTGCCGCCACTGATCGTCACGGACGAGCAGGCGGAGGCGGTGGTGGACCGGCTGGCGGACGCGATCGCGGAGGTTTCGAAGGACGCGGCTCAGGGACGGCACGAGGCTCAGGGACGGCGGACGGCTCAAGGACGGCACGAGGCTCAGGGACGGCAGGCATGACGACGGAAACCCGGACACAAGGCGTGGCGCCGATCCCGCGGCAGGCCCGGCCGCCGGCCGCCCCTGCGGATGCGGAGGGCGGCCCCGCGAACGTGGAGGACGTCCCGGCGCCGCTCTCCGGCGGTGCCGGTGGCCCCCACGCCCTGGAGCCGCTGGTCGCGACCGTCCTCGCCGCGCTCACCGAGGGCGCCAAACGCCGCGACGGCCCCGTCGCCCCCGGCCGCCCCGAGGACATCGCCGCCTCGGTCGCGGAAGCACTCGCGAGCGGTACGGGAAGGGGCACCGGCACCAGTACGGGTACAGGCACGGGTACGGGCAGCGCCACCGGCCCCGGCAGCATCTCCGGCCCCGGCGGCGTCTCCGAATCCGTCGGCGCCGCCACCGTGCTCGCCCGGCTCACCGAACTCCTCGCCCACGGCAGCGCCGACCCCGCCGACCCCGCCTGCGCCGCGCATCTGCACTGCCCGCCCCTCGCGGTCGCCGTCGCCGCCGACCTCGCCGTCTCCGCGCTCAACCCCTCCCAGGACTCCTGGGACCAGGCGCCCGCCGCGACCACCCTGGAGACCCTGCTCCTCCAGGAGATGGCCCGGCTCGTCGGGTACGACGACACGCGCGCCGCGGGGGTGCTCACCTCCGGCGGTACGGAGTCGAATCTGATGGGCCTGATGCTCGCCAGGGACCGGGTCCTCGGCGCCGCGACCGGCCGGCAGGTCGAACTCTCCGGTGTGGCCGCGAGCGGCCCCGCGGGCCGGCCGCGCATCCTCGCCTCCGCCGCCGCGCACTTCTCCGTACAGCGCGCCGCCGCCCTCCTCGGGCTCGGCGAGGACGCGGTGCTCTCCGTCCCCGTCGACCACGAACTCCGCATGGATCCACAGGCGTTGGCCGAAGTCCTCGACGGATGTGCGGGGCGCGGCGAACTCCCCGTCGCCGTCGTGGCCACCGCCGGCACCACCGACACCGGCGCCGTGGATCCGCTGCGCGCCTGCGCCGCCCTCGCCGCCGCGCACGGTGCCTGGCTGCATGTCGACGCGGCGTACGGCGGCGGCGCCCTGCTCTCCGACCGGCTCGCGCCGCTGCTGGACGGCCTCGCGCTCGCCGACTCCGTCTCCCTGGACTGGCACAAGCTCGGCTGGCAGCCGGCCGCGGCCGGGATCTTCCTGGTCCGCGCGTCGGAGACGTACGCCTCGCTCGCGCGCCGGGCGGTCTATCTCAACCCGGTGGACGACGAGGAGGCCGGATACCCGAGCCTGCTCGGCCTGTCGCTCCGTACGACCCGGCGCGCCGACGCCTTCAAGATCGCGGTCACCCTGCGGACCCTGGGCCGGGACGGGCTCGGCCGACTGGTCGACGCCTGCCGGGACCTGGCGGTCGCGGGCGCGCGCGGCGTACGGGAACACCCTCGGCTGGAGCTGCACTCCGAACCGGTGCTCACCGCCTTCCTGTTCCGCTACGTGCCGCGGGGCGCGCCCGGGGACGGGGCAGCGGGCGGGGCCAGGAGCGACGACATCAACGCCCGGCTGCGGCGCAGGCTGCTCCGCGAGGGCCGCGCCGTCGTCGGCCGTACGGAGCTGCCGGGCGAGGGGCCAGGACGCGTACGCCTCAAGCTCACCCTGCTCAACCCGTACGCCACGGCCGACGACGTGGCCCGGCTGCTGGCGGCGGTCGTGGCCGCCGGACAGGCGGAAGAGGCAGGAGATGAGGAAGAGGCGGAGGGGATGGAAGCGATGAAAGTGACGGAAGGGACGGGTGAGGCGGGTGTGATGAGGTGAGGCCATCACCGGGGGCCGGCGAGGCGCCGGTCCGCGTCCCGTCCGTAACTCCCGTTCCCCCTCACCCCCTTGCGGAGGCCCAGCAGTGACGATCCCCCACGACGGCCACGGCATCAGCGACGCCGACGGCGTGCCCGGCGACGTGCCCGGTGAGGCGCACGGCGATGTGTACGACCTCGTCGGGGTCGGGATCGGCCCGTTCAACCTCTCGCTGGCCGCCCTCGCGGACGGTGTCCCCGGGGACGGTCCGCGCACGCTCTTCCTCGACGCCAAACCCGCGTTCTCCTGGCACCCGGGGCTGCTGCTGGAAGGAACGATCCTTCAGGTTCCCTTCCTCGCCGACCTGGTGACCATGGCGGATCCGACCAGCCGCTGGTCGTACCTCAACTACCTCCGCGAACACGACCGGATGTTCCCGTTCTTCTTCTCGGAGCGCTTCCACATACCCCGCCGCGAGTACGACCACTACTGCCGCTGGGTCACCGAGAACCTGCCGTCCTGCCGCTTCGACGCCCGCGTCACCGACCTGACCTGGGACGAGAGCGCCGACGCCTTCCTCGTGACCCACCGCTCGGCCGACGGCACCGTCTCGTCCGTACGGGCGCGGCAGGTCGTCCTGGGGGTCGGGACGGACCCGGTCGTCCCGGACCCCCTGCGCCCGTACCTCGACAGCGACAGCGACAGCGACAGCGACAGCGACCGTGACCGTGACAGGGACAGCGGCGGCGACGGCCACAGCAGGGACCGCCGGGTGCTGCACAGCGCGGACTACCGCACCCACCGGACCCGGCTGGCCGGCCTCGACGACGTCACGGTCCTCGGGGCGGGCCAGTCCGGCGCCGAGGTCGTCCTCGACCTGCTGCGCCACCAGGACGGCGGCGGCGCGGGCGGCCCGTACGTGCGCTGGCTGGCGCGTACGCCCGCGTTCGCGCCCATGGAGTACTCCAAGATCGGCCTGGAGCACTTCACGCCCGACTACATCCGCTACTTCCGCGCCCTGCCCGAAGCGCGCCGCGAGCGGCTCGTACGGGAGCAGTGGCAGCTCTACAAGGGCGTCAGCGAGGAGACGCTGGGCGAGATACACGACGAGCTGTACGAGCGGACGATCGGCGGCACGGAGCCGCGCGCCGCGCTCCATCCGGGCGTGGCGGTCGAGGGGATGGAGCGCCGGGGCGACGCCTACGTACTGACGTGCCGCCACACCGAGCAGGACGAGCTGTTCGAGGTGCGCACGTCGGCGGTCGTCTCGGCCACCGGGTACGCGGCGGCGCGCCCCGGATTCCTGGACGGCCTGGCCAAGCTGGTGGACTGGGACGAGCGGGGCCGCTACCGCGTCGACGGCGACTACCGCGTCGCACTGGACCGGCGGATCTCCGGTGCGCTGTACGTCCAGAACGCCGAACTGCACACGCACGGCGTCGGCGCCCCCGATCTGACCCTGGGCGCGTGGCGGGCGGCGACGATCCTCAACGCGGTGGCGGGGCGGACGGTGCTACGGGTCCCGGAGCGTGCGGCGTGGACGACCTTCGGCGCCCCGGAGGCGCCGGCCCCCGCCCCCGAGGGGAGCCCCTGACCGGCGCGGGCGGGGCGGCGGCTGCCGTCCAACGCCGTGGAGGAGTTCGCGTACGAGGAGCTGTTCGTACCCGCCCCCGTCCCCGTGCCGGAGGCTGAGCGCTACCAGGCGCGCCTCCCCGAACTGGCCGAGCGTTTCGCGACGTTCGGGCCGCCCGCCCCGTCGTTCGGACGGGCCGCCCTCAACCGCGAACGGCTCGGGGCCCCGGCTTCCACGGCACGGTCGTCAACCCGCCGGTCACGGCGCGGGACGCGGGCTGACGTCCGTCTCCCTCTACCGGGGCGGCCTACCAGGCGGCCTACCGGGCGGCGGACCCGTAACTCTTCTCGACGGCGTCCAGGATCCGTCCGGCGCCGGTGTAACCGATGCCGAGCATCCACACGTTGTCGTCGACCTTGAAGGCCGTCCCCTTCTTCACCGCGACCAGGTTCTTCCAGAGCGGCCCCGCCGTGGTGTCGGTCTCCTTGGACTTCTTCGCGTCCCCGTAGGCGGAGTAGAAGATGACGTCCGCGTTGGCCTTGTCGATCTGCTCCGGGCTGACGTCGAGGGAGAAGCCGTCCTTGTCCTGGTTGGCGGGGCGGCCGACCTGGAGGTCCTTGAAGAGGGAGCCGACGAAGGTGTCGTTGAGGTAGAGCCGGGTGTCCGCGCCCTCGACGAACCGTACGAAACCGACCTTGAGCCGCTTGGCCTTCGCGGGCCCGCCGAGCGCCTCGGTCACCCGGGTGACGTGTTCCTCGTACTCCGAGACGACCTTCTTCGCCTCGTTCTTCTTGCCGAGCGCGTCGGCGTGCAGCTCGAAGTTCTTCCGCCAGGAGGGGCCGGTGGTGTCGGAGAAGACGGTGGGGGCGATCGCGGAGAGCGCCTGGTAGTTCTTCTCGTCGCGGACCTTGCTGCTCAGGATCAGGTCCGGCTTCAGGGCGTTGATCGCTTCGAGGTTGGGCTGCGCGATCAGCCCGACGGGCTTGACGTCCTTGAGCCGGCCGGCGGGCAGGTAGGTGGAGAAGGGCGCCTTGTCGACGACGGTGGTGGCCCCGACCGGGGTCACCCCGAGGGTGACGGCCGAGTCGAGCGCGTCGGTGTCCAGCACGACGACCCGCTGGGGCGCGTCCTTCACCTTCACGTCGCCCATGACGGTCGGGACGGTGTGCGTGGCGCCGCCGGACGCGCTGCCCGCGCCCTGGCCCTTGTCCCGGCCGGCCGGCTCGTCGCCGCCGCAGGAGGTGAGCGTGACGGCGAGCGCGGTGACGGCGGCGGCCACGGTGATACGGCGGGTGAGGATTCTGGACACGGCGGCGGGCCTCCCTGACGGCAGCCCGGATCCTGCCCCGGACCGAGTAAGGCAAACCTAACGTACGGTCATGGCCGGTGGCCCGGGTTCCGGATCAGCCGAGCTTGAGCAGGAGGTCCGCGAGTTCGGCCGGCACGGTGATCATGCAGTCGTGACCGGTCGCCAGCTCCCACACCTGGGCCGGGGTGCCGTTGGGCTGAATCGCGGGGACGGGGCGGCGGACGATGCCCTCAGGGACGCCGACCGTGCAGTGGATGTGCGCCCGTGGGATCGCGTTCATCGCCGGGTTGTCCAGGCGGACCGGCTGCTGGAGGCAGCGCACCGGCTGATCCGACAGCATCGTACGCAGCCAGGCGATGTCCGCCGGGTCCGTGACCCCGAACAGCCCCGAGGGCGGCGGCATTTCCGGCGGCGGCGGAATCCGCCAGCCGCTTTCGGACCGTAGGGCGAGGTCGATCAGGGTCCGGGTCATGGGTTGGACATCGGCCGCGCTCTCGCCGTCCTCCGGGACCATCGCGTCGAGGTGGACCAGCCGCGCGATCCGGTCCGGGACCTGGTTCGCCACGGACGAGATGACCAGCCCGGCGTAGCTGTGACCCACCAGCACCACCTCGGTGAGGTCTTCCCCGGTGATCAGCCCGACGATGTCGTCGACGTGCGTGTAGAGCCCGGTCTCGCGGCCGGCCAGGTGCGCCTTGTCCCCGTAACCGGTGAGGGACGGCGCGAAGACCCGGTGCCCGGCCGACTCCAGCGACGGGACCACCCGCTCCCAGCACTCCCCGCTGTGCCAGGCACCGTGTACCAGCAGATACGTCGACATGGTTCCGCTCCTTACGTGCTGTGCTCGCTGTACTCGCTGTGCTCGCTGTACTCGTCCGCGCCGGTCCGAGTCGGACGGGGGCGGAAGGTTCCGGCCTTGGTGGGCCACCGGCCACGCTGCCCCCGGGGCTCCGGGCCGGCCAGAGCCCCCGCGATCCTGGGGGTGACAGGACCAGGCACGCGCGCGGCGGGCGGACTACCGTGGAGCGATGACCGACGGACCGAACCCGCTGGGTGAGTACGTGCGGGCACGCCGCGAACTCGTCACGCCCGAGCAGGCCGGCCTCCACGCCGTGGGGGTACGGCGCGTGCCCGGCCTGCGGCGGGAAGAGGTCGCGCTGCTCGCGGGCATCAGCGCCGACTACTACCTGCGCCTGGAACAGGGCCGCGACCGCAACCCCTCCGTACAGGTCCTCGAATCCCTCGCCCGCGCGCTGCGCCTCGACGACGACGCGACGGCGCACCTGCTCCGCCTCGGCGCCGGACGGCCCCGACGCCACCGGGGCCGGCCCCGGCCGGAGACCGTCCCTCCGGGCATCGCCCAACTTCTCACCGCGCTCCCGCTGCCCGCCCTGGTCGAGGGCCGCCACTTCGACGTCCTCGCCGCCAATGCCCTGGCGACCGCGCTGTCACCGCGCCTCGCGGCGGGGGCCAACCGGCTGCGGGACGTCTTCCTCGACCCCGCCGAGCAGGCCCTCTACCCGGACTGGGAGAGCGCTGCGGCGGGCATGGTCGCCGGCTTCCGCGAATCCGTCGGCACCGCCACGGACGACCCCCGTTTCCTCGAACTCGTCGGCGAACTCTCCCTGGCCAGCCCCCGCTTCCGCCGGCTCTGGGCCCGCCACGACGTAGAGGCGTGCGAAGGCGCCCCCAAACACCTCGCCCACCCCCAGGCCGGCGCCCTGAGCCTGAACCGGGAACGGCTGGCCATCGGCGGTACGGCAGGCCAGGTCCTCGTCATCTACCACCCGGACCCCGGCAGCGACACGGCCGAAAAGCTGGCGCTCCTCGCCTCCGCCGCGCTCCGTCGCCCGTAATCGCTCACCCCGGCGCGGGGCAGGGGTGGCGGGGGCGGAGCGGGTGCGGTCCGCAGGCGATGAGGCCGAGGTGGAGGAAGCGCCCGCCGGTGGCCCACCAGCCGCCGACGAGGTCTTCGCGGGCGGTGAGCCGCCGGGTGATCTCGCCGGGGTGGGGTGTGGGCGCGTACGTGCCCGCGAGGATGCCGATGTGCCGCTGAAGCTGATCGACGTACCAGGTGGCTGCTTCGGCGGGCCGGGCAAAGGTCGCCCGGACATGGGCGGACGCCTTGAGGAGCCAGTCGGCGGTTTCGAGGGGCATGACGGGGGCGGTGGGGAATTCGGGGTGGCCGGGACGCCGGTGGGCGTCGCCGGGCTTGACGAGGACGTCGCCGTGGCCGAGCCAGAGGTAGGCGTGGTGGTGGGGTGGCATGGGGGGCTCCTTGGGGGCGGCCCCGGCCGGGGTGGGTCCGGGGCCGCCGTGTCGTGCCGGTTCTCCTGTTACCGGCGTCCGCAGCCGTCGCCGTCGCCGCAGCCGCCGGAGGGGGTGCCGCCCTGGTTGTCGTCGCCGCCGTTGTCGGTGTCGTCTCCGCCGTGCTTGACCGGGCCGGTGGGGTGTCGCACGGTGGGCCTCCTGTGCCGTTGGGTGCAGCTGCCGGGCCCGGCTTGTCCGGGCCCTGTCCCGTTCCGGCCGGTTGTTCCTTCGCCGGGAGTACCGGCCGGAACGGGGGTTCGAGGGGCACAGCGGAAGGCATGCGGGCCGGGCCGGGGCTACCGGTCGAAGTGATCGCCGACCAGGCTCAGCACGAACACGACCAGCGCGGCGGACCCGAGTAGGAGCGGCAGCGGAGAACGCCGGCGCCGGCACGTCACCAGGCGCCCCGCATGCCGGTGGCGCGGCCCACGACCCCGCCCGCCGACGACACCGCGCCGTATGCCCGTGTCGACGGCGTCCCGGGTGGGAGGTGTGTGCCAGGAGTCCCGCAGGGCGGGCCATTGGGTACGCAGGGCCGGAGGACACCGGGGAGGCCGGCCCCCGAACACGACCACCACACCCCGAACCACCGGCCGGTCACCGGCAGCCGGTCACGGGCACCGGCATACGGCACGGGCACGGAGGCGTCGCCCCCGGAAGCCTCCCCGGGGCGCTGCGGCGCGGAGTGCCCGACCGTCAGCCACGCCACCGGGCCGACGGACGCGCGGCCGGGCCACGCCGACACGACACCCCCCGCCCCGAACCCCGCACCGGCGGCGCCCGGTTGGCCGCCGACCGGCCCGTTCACCGGGCCACCTCGGCCCACACGGCCTTCCCGAACGGCCGATCGGCCACACCCCAGCACTCCGCCAACGCCTCCACGATCAACAGGCCCCGGCCCCGGTCACGCTCCTGGGACGCGACCCGGAACCGAGGCCGCCGCCGCACCGGATCCCGCACCTCCACCCGCACGCACGTGTCCGTGACCGCGAGCACCACCAGCACCGAGTCCCCGGGCTCGGTCCCGTACCGCACGGCGTTCGTCACCAACTCCGAGACCACGAGCTGGAGATCGTCCACACACGTCTCACCCGTATCCGGCAGGTGGTACGCCACGAACTCACGCACGTAGCGACGGGCCGCCCGGACCGACTCCGGCGCGCCGACGAGTAAGAGCTGCGGTGGAGGCCCTGCCGGGGGACGACAGCCAACCGGTTCGTACCGCTTCGGGAGCATGGTCACCATGCAAATCCCCTCATAGATATGGGTCCTGGACGCCACTGCCGCGCAAGACAGGTGCGTCACGTTGCGTATCCTGTTGGGTGCGCAGAGTGGCGTGGCTCTGATCGTGACGACACGGCAAGGGCAGATCTACCGTCAGATGCACGTCATTTCCGCGCGGGCTTACGGCATATCGGCCAAACTCTCGACAGAGTGACGACAGATCTCCGACAAAGTCGCCAAGGGTCGAGTTAACCGCCCCAGTTGCGGGCCGCTTGGGCGTAGCGTCGTTACATCACATTGGACAGCAGAGGGGGACTCGGTGACCACGCTCCTCCGGTCTTTGATCGACGAAATGGGCTGGAAGGACTACCGCACCTTCATTGACCAATACCAACGGGCTGCGCAGTGTCTGGCAGAACAGGTTCGAGATCCTTCTCTCGCGACGCATACGGTTTCGGACAGAACCTTCGAGCGCTGGTATTCGGGACGAGTGACTCCTCAGAACGAGGCGCGTCGAATCCTGGCCCACCTCTTCATGAGGCCGATCCGAGAGCTTCTCTCTGAAGCGTCTGCCGAGGAATCTGCTCCCGTAGGGGCCGTTATGGGTAGTGATTCCAGCGTTTCTGACACTGGTGTCAACGCCGATTCTGGCGCAGATTTACACGAGACGGGAAGGCATGCGGTCATGGCTGCACGGCGCGCAATCGAATTTGCCATGAGAGCGGAGCGGCAAACGGTGGGTGAGGAGACTCTGGACTATGTCCAGGAGGAGGTGCGCCGTATCGCCATGATTCACCTGCGTGTTCCAGTGGGAACAGTCCTGGATGATTTGACCTACATCCAAGATACGACGTTCCGGCTGCTGGAAAGCGGTCGCGCCAAGCCGTCGCAGACACGAGACCTGTACTTCCTCGCCGCACTTCAGTCCGGCATGCTGGCCAAGGCCAGCCATGACCTCGGTGACCCGCAGTCGGCCATGATGCAGGCTCGTACTGCTTCCGTATGCGCGGACCAGGCCGAACATCAAACCATGAGGGCTTGGGTAAAGGGACTCCAGTCCTCCATCTCGTACTGGGCGAACCGGCCGGGGGACGCGCTGCACTATGCGCGTCAGGGCATTGAGATCAGCGGCGACCTGCGCGGTAGCGTCATCGTGTGGCTCGCTGCCCAGGAAGCACGCGCTGCTGCTCTGTTGGGCGATGCTGAGACCGTTCACGCGGCAATTCGCCGTGCCGAGGCGATGCGGCAAGGCACACGGCCGGACGACCTGGACGATCTCGGTGGAAACTTCTTCTTCCCGCAGGTCAGGCAGACGTTCTTCGGTATCGAGGCGAGTCTCGTGCTTTCCGACAGCGACGCAGGCCTCGTCAGGAGTGCAGAGGACGCGGTACGAGAACTGAGCGACACCAACAATCCGCACTGGGCGTTTGCCGCCGAGGCCGGATGCCAGTCCAACCTGGCCCTTGCCCGCCTGTACGCGGGAGACCTGGAAGGGGCAGCAGAAGCCGTCCGCCCCGTACTCGATCTTCCGCCGAACCAGCGCAACGCAGGCATCGTCGGTTCTCTCCAGCGTCTTGGGACCTCACTCCACAAGGGGCCGTTGCGCAATGCGGTCACGGCTCGCGAACTATGCGAGAGGATTGCAGCATTCAGTCGCCACCGACCGCTTTTTCTACCTCGCTGACGGAGAGGGTCCCGAGTATGTATCCGGTCGATCGTCACAGCTCCCGCTTGGCGCTCCGCGAACTCACTGCCGAAGACGTGGACGCCGTCCATTCCATCTACGGCAGCTCCGAAGCCACCACCCACCTGAGCTTCAGCCCGCGCTCACGTGACGAGGTCGACGGCATCGTCGCCCGGTCCATGGCGTCGGCGACCACCGTGCCGCGTGACGAATACGCCCTGGCTCTCACGGATAAGGGCGACGGCGAACTGGTCGGGTTCGTCCGCTTGGCCCTCGATCCGCACCAGCAGCGCGCGGCCACGATCGGTGGCGCTCTGCGCACCGATGTCTGGAGACGCGGTTACGGGAGGGAAGCCGTACAACTGCTGCTCGCCCTTGCGTTCACCGATCTGGACCTCCACCGGGTCTGGGCGGCCCGGTCCCCGCTCAATGATGCCGCGGCGAAGACGCTCCTGGCCTCAGGGATGACCGAGGAAGGCCGCATTCGCGGGCATGTTCACGTACGGGGCGCCTGGCGGGACTCCATCAGCTATCTAGCGAGGGGACCCGCGCGTTTACGCGTGGGGGGAATCGCTTCTCAGGGCTGCTCTGACATCAACTGCGTGCACGGATCCGCACTGTTGACCCTCGCCGACTAGATGCTCGTCACGTGTATAGTGATCGTCGTGACTGTGACGCGGAAGGTTCGCCGGTATTCCGGTGGCGTGTACGACTTGGGGCTGCACGTGGTGTGGTGCCCCAAGTACCGCCGCCGGGTTCTCGGCGGCCGGGTCGCGGTCCGGCTGCGCGAGCTGATCGAGGCCAAGGCCGCAGAAAAGGGCTGGGAGATCATCGCTCTTGAGGTGATGCCCGACCACGTGCACCTGTTCGTCAAGCACGAGCCCAAGGCGTCCGCGTCCTACGTCGCGAACCAGTTCAAGGGCTTCACCTCACGCGTGCTGCGTTCCGAGTTCCCGCACCTGAAGTCTCAGATGCCCACCCTGTGGTCGTCGTCGTTCTTCGTCGCCTCGGTCGGCGCGGTCAGCGCGGACACGGTGGAGAAGTACATCAACACCCAGTGGGAACGCCCCTGGACGAAGAAGCAGAAGGAGGAAGCCGAGCGTGCACCGCGCGTATAAGTTCCTCCTGCGCCCCACCGTCCGCCAGGCACAGGCCCTGTCCGAGATGCTGCGGGATCACTGCTCTCTCTACAACGCAGCCTTACAGGAACGCCGCGACGCCTACCGGCACAGCTCGAAGACGAGCATCAGGTACGGCGGCCAGTCCGCACAGCTCAAGGAGATCCGGGCGTTTGACCCGGAGCGTCAGGGCCGCTGGTCGTTCTCCTCGCAGCAGGCCACCCTGCGCCGCCTGGACAAGGCGATGCAGGCCTTCTTCCGGCGGGTCAAGGCCGGGGAAAATCCCGGTTATCCGCGTTTTCGCGGGGTGAACTGGTTCGACACGGTCGACTTCCCCAAGGACGGGGATGGCTGCCGCTGGGACTCCACCCCGCACGCCCCGGTCACCCGCGTCCGGCTGCAAGGTGTCGGGCACGTCCGCGTCCACCGGCATCGGCCGGTGCGTGGCCGGGTCAAGACCGTCGCGGTCAAGCGCGAGGGGCGGCAGTGGTATGTCATCCTCGCCTGCGACGAAGTCCCCGCCGAACCGCTCCCGGCGACCGGCGCCGTGACCGGCATCGACATGGGCGTAGCCCACTTTCTCACCACCTCCGAGGGTGAGCACCAGCCCAGTCCGAGGCACGGACGGCACCATGCCGAAGCCCTCGCCGACGCTCAGCGCGCACTCAAGGCGTTCCCGCGCCGCAAGCGGGAGAACCGCACCGCCCGGCACCGCCGGGCGGTCGAGAAGGTCGCCGCTCTGCACCGCAAGGTACGCCGCCGGCGCACCGACCACGCGCACAAGACCGCGCTGGCGATGGTCCGCACCTACGACGTCATCGCTCACGAGCGCCTGAGCATCGCGAACATGGTCCGCGCCCCCAAACCCAAACCTGACACCGGGAATCCCGGCGCGTTCCTCCCGAATGGAGCCGCCGCGAAGGCCGGCCTGAACAAGAGCATCCACGACGCGGGTTGGGGGGTGTTCCTGGGCATCCTCGCGCACAAGGCTGAAAGCGCCGGTCGCAAGCTGATCCCGGTGGACCCCCGCAACACCTCCCGCACCTGCCCCACCTGCGGGCACGTGTCCGGCGAGAACCGCACCACACAAGAGAAGTTCGAGTGCACCCAGTGCGGTCACACCGCCAACGCCGATCAGGTCGGCGCACTCAACGTCGCTGTCAGGGCCGGGCTGGTCCTTCCCGACGTGGCCTAGCCACGACAGGAGAAGCCCCCCGGATTTATCCGGGGGGAGGAGTCACCACGTACGGGATCCTCCGCGAGGAGTGGCCGGCCGCCACTCACGCGTAGCCGGGTCTCCGTCACGACTGGGCGGGGGCTGCGGCCAAGGGCTGCCCCGGACGATCCGGGAGCGTGCGGCCGGTGTTCCGCCGCGCTCCACCCGGCGCGCCGCGGTGATCCCGGGGTCCGTGTGGAGGCCGGCCTCATCACCCGGGCGGACGCCACCGACCACGGCCGCGCCCTGCCCGTACTCCTCACGCCCGCCGGACAGCGGCGCCTGCACGCGGCCCGCACGGCCGTGTACGCCATCGAGGAACGCATGATCGAAGCCATTCCCCAGTGGCGCCTCGCCGCCCTGCTCGCCGACCTCGACACCATGGCCGACGCCCTCACCGAGTGAGGGTGGGGCCCCGGGCCGTGTCAGCTCCGAAGGGCGGCCGGTGAACGTGGGTCAGTCCTCGCTCCGGTGGGTGACCTGGGCGTCGGTGCGGTCGCCGGGGAACTCGTACCAGCGGCGCTGGAGGCACACGAACTCCACGTCGGCCTGTACCAGCCGCATGAACCCGCAGATGGTGTCGGCGAGCCGTTCGTGGGAGCCGGGGTGGGCGAGGAGGCCTTCCTCGGTGAAGGCCTCGTAGGCGCGGGGCAGGCTGAACATGTCGGGGTAGACCCGTGTCCCGAGGTGTTCCAGCGGAACCCGCAGGGCCCACAGACCGCGGTTGCCGCCGATCATCGACGGGGAGGACGAGACCAGCAGTGCGTGCTTGGTCTTGAACGGCTGCGGCCGTACTCGGGAGACCCAGTCGATGGCGTTCTTCAGCAGTCCTGGAACGGAGGCGTTGTACTCGGGCGACGAGATCACGAACGCGTCGCAGTGTTTGATCCTTTCGCACAGGGCCAGGGCGCCGGCGGGCAGCCCTTCGGATTCCTCCACATCCCCGTCGTACAGCGGCATGTCGAAGTCCCGCATCCTGGCCAGGTCGACCTCGGCACCGGTCTCGGTGATCAGGTTCGACACCAGGGAGGCGAGCTGCGCGTTGGTGGACCCGGCGCGCAGCGCGGCGCCGAACACCAGGACCCGAACGGGAGCCGGCTGAGCGTCCTTGGTCATGCTGTGGTCTCTTTCGCCGTGCGGTTGTCCCCGGCAGCCAGTTTTCCCCAGCCCGGCCCGCCGCACCGGACGACACTCTGCGGCGTCCGAGCGGTACGACCGGGGCCGAGGCCCGTCGGCGGGTCGGGGCACGCTCGGTCCCGGCACGCTCGGTCCGGGGGCAGGCGTGTCCGATTCGTTCAAGAGGGCGGTGGCGGTGGCCCACTACCATCGCCGCCATGATCAGCACCGGTAAGGAATCACGCCACCTCGGCGTCCACATCGACCGCACCGTTGACGAGGTCTACGCCTACGCGTCGGACCCGGCCAACCTGCCCGCGTGGGCCCGGGGGCTGGGCGGCTCCATCGAGAAGATCGACGATCAATGGGTCGCGGAATCCTCCCCCATGGGGCGGGTGGTGGTGGCCTTCGTGCCCCGTAACGAGCTGGGTGTGCTCGACCACGACGTCACGCTGCCCTCCGGGGAGACCGTTCACAACCCGGTCCGCGTGATCGCCGACGGGGCGGGGAGCGAGGTGGTGTTCACCCTGCGCCGGCAGCCCGAGGTGAGCGAAGCCGAGTTCGAGCGTGACGCCGACATGGTCGCCGCCGACCTGACGCGGCTCAAGGATCTGATGGAGTCCGGTTAGCCCGGCACCGTTTGCATTCCGGACAGGCACCGGGCGGGAGAGCACGGTGGACGAGGTCGGTGGGCCGCCCGCGCGGGTGCCTTTGCGCAGGCAGATGGCCTGGTCGTCCAGTCTCCCCGCGACCTGCCCGAGTGGCGGGCCGTAGATCACGGCCTGTTTGCTTCTGTGTCACAGGCGTGTCTTAAGGCCTCTTGGTGTGCAACGGGAACGGGCGGTGCTCACGTCCGGAAGGACAGGACGCCCGCTCACCAGGAGCAGGGGCACATTCGGAGGAAGTTATGCGCGTTCGGAAGATCTCGGTGCTCACCCTTGCCGCTGTGGCCGTCGGCCTGTCGCTCACCGCCTGCAACCCCGCAGGCGGATCGGACTCCGGCACCTCCGTCTCCAGCACCGTGTCACCGGACAGCGCCAAGAACTCCACCCAGTCGTCGAACGGCTCCACCGACGGCGCGGCGGCGGGTACGCCGAAGAAGGACGGTGTGAAGTGCACGGACCAGTTCGATTACGCGGGTGACTCGCGGTCGAACGCCGAGATCAACTCCGTCGGTGAGGACACCGGCAACTGCCCGGACCCGGAGGAGGGCGGCGCGGCCTCGGGTACGCAGAAGAACGACGGGGAGAGCTGCACGGACCAGCTCGACTACGCGGGTGACTCGCGGTCCAACGCCGAGATCAACACCATCGGCGACAAGACCGGCATCTGCCCGCCCGTCCAGTAGCAGCGAGTCTCCGGAGCGGTGAGTCTTCGGCCGCATGTGACCGGAGCGGTGAGTCTTCGAGGCGGTGAGTCTTCGGCCGGGTGCGACCGGGGCGGGCCGTCGACGCCGCCGGTGTGGCCGAGACCGTACGCGGTGTGCCGGCGGCCGGGGCTGCCCGGCCGGCCGGCCCGTACGGGGGCGTCCCGGACGAGGCCGGGAGTCCGCGGCCGGTAGGGAGCCAGGGACACCCGAGGGAACTCCTCCGTCGTCACCGTGCGTGAGTCGAGGGTCAGATCACCGGCGGGCGGCCCAGCGCCGTCATGCGCCGTACCGTTCGCCATCGGATCGGCCGGCGCGTCCCGCACGCCGTGCGTACGCCCTCGGAGAATCCGCCGAACCAGGCGCGCAGTCCGCTCACCGACCGCGTACGCGCCACCGTGAGCAGGATCCACGTACCGAGGTAGAGCGGGACGAGGATCGCGGGGAGGTGGCGGCGGGCCAGCCAGACGCGGTTGCGGGCGGTCATCCGGTAGTACTCGGCGTGCCGGGCGGGGGAGGTACGCGGGTGCTGGAGGACCAGTTCCGGCTCGTAGAGGATCGTCCAGCCCGCGTCCAGCGCGCGCCACGCGAGGTCGGTCTCCTCGTGGGTGAAGAAGAACGCGTCAGGCCAGCCGCCGGTCTCCGCCAGCATCGCCATGGACAGCGCGTGCCCGCCGCCGAGGAAGGTGGTCACCTCGCCGCCGCGCATCGGGTCCTTCGCGCGCAGCCGGGGGATGTGCCGCCGCGCGGTGAAGCCGGTCTCGTCCGCGATCCGGAAGCTGACGATGCCGAGCCGGGGCCGTGCCTCGTACAGGTCGGCGATGCGGGTGATCACATCGGCCTCGATGAGCAGCCCGTCGTCGTCCAGGTCGACGAGGATGTCCACGTCACCGGCCTCGCGAAGCTTCTCCATGGCGACATTGCGCCCGCCGGAGACGCCGAGGTTCTCCGGCAGCTCGACCCCGATGACGCCCTCGGGCAGCTCGGGCAGCGGGGAGCCGTTGCCGACGACGACGATCCGGGTGGCGGCCTCCTGCTGCTTGGCCACGGAGTCCAGCAGAGCACGCAGCTCGACGGGCCGGGTGCCCATGGTCAGTACGGCCACACCCACACGCGGTCGGGACACGTCCAGATCACTCCAGCAACTCGAAGGGCAGCGGAAAACAGCGGAAGACAGCGGGAACAGCGGGGAACGGCAAAGAACAGCGGCAGACAGCAACAGGCGGCGACAGACAGCGGAAAGGCAGTCCGTCGATGCTAACCGGCGGTCTCCATCCCCTGGACACCCGAAGATATTCCTGCGGACCCCGAAGGTTCACCTTGACGCCCCGCGCCGCACCGCACGGCGTCGTACCTGGTGGCATCGAGCAGGAGACGAGGCGCTGTGTTACGGGACACATTCGACGAGGACGCCGAACTGTACGACCGGGCGCGTCCCGCCTACCCGGCCCCGCTGGTCGAGGAGCTGGCCGCGCGGGCGCGCCTCGGGCCCGGCCGGCGGGTCCTGGAAGTGGGGCCGGGCACCGGGCAGTTGACCGTTCCGCTGGCCCGGTACGGCTGCCGGATCACCGCCGTGGAGGTGGGCGCGTCCCTCGCGGCAGTGGCGTCGCGCAACCTGCGGCCGTTCCCGGACACCGAGGTCGTGGTCGCACCGTTCGAGACGTGGGCGCCGCCCCCGGAGCCGTACGACCTGATGGTCGTCGCGACCGCCTTCCACTGGCTCGACCCCGCGGTACGGCTGGCCAGGGCGGCGGACGCGCTGCGCGCCGGCGGCCTGCTGGCGCTGGTCACCACCCACCACGTCGCCTCGGAGACCACCCGGAGCGACGACGCCTTCTTCGCGGACGCCCAGCAGTGCTACGAGCGCTGGGACCCGGCGACCCCGCCCGGCCTGCGGCTGCGCCGCTCGGCGCTGGTCACGACCGACACGGGTGAGCTGGCCGGCTCCGACCTGTTCGGGCCGGTGTCCGTGGCGCGCTGGACGCGGGAGATCACATACTCCGCCGACGCGTACGTCGACGTGCTGCTGACCTACTCGGGGCACCGTGCCCTGGAGCCCGGCGCGCGCGAGGGGCTGCTGTCGGAGCTCCGTGCCCTGATCGACGGCCGGTACGGCGGGCGCGTCACCAAGACGTACCTCCACGAGCTGATCGCTGCCCGCAAGCGGCCCGGAGATCAGTCCCCGGTCCAGCCCCGGGATCAGCCCGAAGACCCCGGGAAATTCACCGTTTCCACGGGCTGACCACAGACCGGTGTCATATCCGGTGCGACTGTGTCCGCGATCACTTTCCTGTGGCACACTGCCCGCATGTCGGAGCTGGGGGGTGGGGCATGAGCGAGCCGCGGTCCGCCCCGACGATCGGACAACTCGTCCTCAGCAAGCAGCTCCAGGCGCTCCGCGAGCGAGCCGGTCTGGGCCGGGACCAGGCCGCCAGGCTGCTGCGCGTCGCGCCGGCCACCATCCGCCGGATGGAGATGGCCGAGGTCGGGCTCAAGATCCCGTACGTGCAGATCCTGCTGTCGGCGTACGGCGTGTCCGACGAGGAGGTGGCGACCTTCCTCCACCTCGCCGAGGAGGCCAACCGGCCGGGCTGGTGGCAGCGCTTCCACGACATACTGCCGGGCTGGTTCGGCGGCCACGTCAGCCTCGAAGAGGCCGCCAGGACCATCCGGTGCTACGAGCCGCACTTCGTACCGGGCCTGCTCCAGACCGAGGAGTACGCCCGGACGATCCTGACCAACGGCGAGGTCGGGCGGAGCGATCCGAACCGGATCGACCGCCATGTCGCGCTCCGCATGGAGAGACAGACGCTGCTGACCAGGCCCGGCGCGCCCGTCTTCTGGGCGATTCTGGACGAGACGGTGCTACGGCGCCGCGTCGGGTCGCCCGCCGCGATGCGGGCACAGATCGACCGGCTGCTGGAGGCGGCCGAACTGCCGAACGTGACAATCCAGTTGGCCGAGTTCGCCGCCGGACACCACCCCGGCACGTACAGCCCCTTCGTCGTCTTCCGCTTCGCCGTCCCCGAGATGCCCGACATGGTCTACGTCGAGTACCTGACGGGCGCCCTCTACCTCGACGGCCGCCGCGAGGTGTCTGAGCACAAGGAGGCGATGGACCGCATGGCCGCGCACGCGGAACCGGCGCGGCGGACCATGCGGATCCTCTCCGACTTCCGCAAGGAGCTGTGAGCCGGCGGGGCCGGCTCACCACGCGTTCAGAAGGACGTACGGTGCGCGGCGTGCGGTGACGGGGACGGGTGCGCCTGGGGCGCGATCAGTACGTCGAAGAGGGCGCGGCCCGCGATCATGGCGTGCCGCATCGTCTCGGCGTCCCCCGCCTCCGTACCCGAACCCGGGCTCATACCCGGGCTCGTACCGGGATCCGTACCCGCGCCTGTACCCGTGCCGGCCTGTCGCGCCGCGGCGTCCAGTAGTCGCGCGCCCTCCACCTGCTCCGGGTGGTGCACGGACAGCGCCTCGAACTGGCGGGCGCGGGACTCGGCGGGGAAACCCCGGTCGACCGCGAGCCGGTTCAGCAGGAGGTTCGCCTTCGCCGCGACCGCGCCGGGGCAGTCGACGAACTGCTCCTGGAGGCCGGCCCACTGCGCCCGGTACTGCGCGCGCTCCGGCTCGGGAAGCTCCTTGAGGCGCAGCGCGTGGAAGTGCCGCAGCCGCGCCGCCAGTTCCCGCTCGGCCGCCTTCGGGTCGCCGTGGTGGTGTGCGGTCACCCGGTCGTACTCGGGGCCGAAGCGGTGTCGTAAGTCCTTCTGGAGGCCGCCCTCGCCGGCCGCCCGGTTCGACACCGGGCGGGCGAGCAGCAGCGCGGTGATGATCGCCACCGGCACCACCAGGAGAGCGAGTGTGGTCACAGACATGGGTCCCGCCTTTCGCAGAGCTGCTGAGCTACCAGCCTCATTGCTACGGATTGTTACCGAGACGGGAGGGCGTAAACGCGTTCGGTCACGAAGAGCACGAAGAGCGCGAAGAGGTGGCATGAAGAGGTGGCACGAAGAGGTGGCACGCAGAGATGGCAGCTCGCTCGAACGGATGATCGTGGACGAGAGGCGGGTTTGTCCCCGAAGTGCTCGGGCAGACGGGCTGGCGTCAGCGATTTCGACACTTCAGGGAGCGCGACATGACCGCCGGCAAGAAGACCTCCGCGAAGACCGATCAGGTCAAGGGTGCGATCAAGGAAACCGTCGGTCGAGCGGTCGGCAACGAGCGGCTGACCGCCGAGGGCAGGGCCGAGCGCGCCAAGGGCGACGTCCGCGAAGCGGGCGAGAAGACCAAGGACGCGTTCAAGCGATGAGCGCGTGGCCCGGCCCCTCCGGCAGAGGCGGCCGTGTGTGCAGAGACCTCGGGCGGTGGCCCGGCCGTACGGCACTCCGGTGACCTGTACGGCCGGGCCATCGCCCTTTCAGGCAGTTCAGGCCTTGGCGGGCCTCCGGCCCCGTTGCGTGCGCACGTACGCACTCCTACGTTTCTCCCCATGCTCACCAAACAGCAAGCAGCGGAAGCAGTCCGTGGCGCCAAGGCCGAACTCGGTCTGACCTGGGCGCAGCTCGCCGAAGCGGTCGGCCGGCCCGTGGCCTGGACCACCGCCGCGCTGCTCGGGCAGCACCCGATGAGTACGGAGCAGGCCGAGGCCGCCGCGTCGCTCCTCGATCTCGGCAAGGACGCCGTGCAGGCGTTCCGGCTCCAGCCGACGCGTGGCGCGCTCGACTCGGCGGTACCGGTCGATCCGACCGTCTACCGGCTCTACGAGGTCATCCAGGTGTACGGGCCGACCATCAAGGAGCTGATCCACGAGGAGTGCGGTGACGGCATCATGAGCGCCATCAACTTCCGGCTGGACGTGAAGCGCGTGCCCGACCCGGCGGGTGACCGGGTGGTCATCACGCTCGACGGGAAGTACCTGCCCTACCAGTGGTGAGTGGCAGGCGAGCCGGCAGGCGACGGGCGACACGCGACAGACGAAAGGAAAGGGGCCCGGTCGGCTGTGTGCCGACCGGGCCCCTTCCCCGGTGGAGCTGGGTGGAACTCGGTGGAGAAGGACGGAAGGTCAGTCCGTGACCTCGATACGGCCGCCCTGCGCCGTCCCGTTGGCCTCCGCGCCCGCGGCCGTGCCGGACGCGGCAGCGCCGGACGTGGTCGCCGCCGGGGCCGTCGTCAGGGACTTGCCGGCCGTCATGCCCTTCAGCAGCTCCGCGAGGTCGACGCCCGTGGTGGAGCTGAGGAGTTCGACGCCCTGGGCGACGTTGTCCGCGACCGTACGGGCGAGCTGGCCCGCGCCGTCGGTGGAGATGACCGTCATCTTGTCCACCGCGCTCAGCGGCTCGGACGCCTTCGCCACCACCGTCGGCAGCACCTCGACGAGCATCTGGAGGACGGCCGCGTCGCCGTACCGCGCGAACGCGTCCGCCTTCTTGTGCATGGCCTCCGCCTCGGCCGACCCCTTCGCGGCGATCGCGGCGGCCTCCGACTCACCCTCGATCCGTACGGCGGCGGCGAGCGCGGCGCGGTGCGCCTTCTCGCCCTCACCGGTGAGACGGGAGCGCTCGGCGTCCGCCTCGGCCTGCTTGACCAGGGCGATACGGCGGGCCTCCGCCTCCTGCTCGGCCTGGTAGCGGGCGGCGTCGGCGGGCTTACGGACCTTCGTGTCCAGCTCGCGGTCGGTCAGCGCGGCCTGGCGCTCGGCCACCTTCTCCTGCTCCATCAGCACGTCCTGCTCGCGCGCGGCCTGGGCCAGCGGGCCCGCCGCCGCGGCCCGCGCCACGGCCTCGTCCGTCTCGGCCTTGATCTCGGCCTGCTTGAGCTGGAAGGTCCGCTGGGCGATCGCGATCTCTTCCTCGGCCTTCAGCCGCGCCTGTTCGGCCGCGCGCCGCGAGACGGCCTCCGCGATGTCGGCCTCCTGCTTGGCGCGGGCGGCCTCGGGGCGGCCGAGGTCCTCCAGGTACGAGCCCTCGGTCGTGATGTCCTGGATCTGGAAGGCGTCCAGCACCAGGCCCTGCCCGGACAGGCTGGCCTCCGCCTCCTCCGCGACCTGACCGGCGAAGGCCGCGCGGTCGCGGATGATGTCCTCGACCGACATCCGGCCGACGATGGAGCGCAGGGCACCCGAGAGGACTTCCTGGGTGAAGCCGACGATGCCGCCCTGCTGCTGGAGGAAGCGCTGGGCCGCGGCCCGGATGGAGTCCTCCGTGCCGCCGACCTTGACGATGGCGACGCCTTCGAGGTTGGCCTTCACCCCGCGCAGGGTGACCGCGCCGCGTACCGCGATCGGGATGTGGCGGCTGGACAGGTCGAGGGTGAACTTCTGCTGGACGAACGGGACGACGAAGACGCCACCGCCCACCACGACCTTCTGGCCGCTGTTGTCGATGGAGATCCGGCCTGTGTCGGGATCGGTCGACTTCTTGCCGCGCCGGCCGGTGACGATGAACGCCTCGCTGGGGCCCGCGACCTTGTAGCGCGTGATGACGACCAGGGCCAGCAGAACGACGAGTACGACGATCCCCAGCACGGCGATGACGACTGGACTCATGGGGCTCTCTCCCTTGCCTCCCGGGGGACGGCAGATCGGAACGGTTCGCACGGCGGTGGTGCGTCATGTGCCGTGCGATGTAATGGGCGTGGGGAGTGTGCCGGTGACCCGGTACGGCGCCGCCCAGCGCCGTACCCCGTCGGTCAGCGTTGGACCGGGCGTACGGAGACGGAACTCGCCGAGAGCGTCGCCTCCACCCAGATCTCCGTGCCGTACGCCACCGGCTCCGCGCACTTGGCGGAGAACTTCACCGGCTGCCCGCCGAGCCGCAGCAGCACCTCGCCGTACCCGGTGGCCGGAATCGCCGTGACCACCGTGCCCGACGAGCCCACGAGGTCGGCGCCGCGCGGAGTGACGGACGTCTGGTCGCGCATCAGCGCCTTGCTGAACTTCCAGGTCAGCCAGCCGGCACCGACACCGGCCGCCGCCCCCACAGCGACAGCCGGGCCGGTACCGAGTTGAGTGGTGCCGAGGACGAGTGCGCCGCCGAAGCCGAGCATCGACACGAATCCGGCGATCACGGGCAGGGACAGCAGACCGTCGAAGAGTCCGTCCAGGACCCCGACCCCGTCGAAGAGCCCTTCGAGCACCCCGTCGAAGATGAGAGACAGGACGAGCAGCACGATCCCCGCGATGCCGATACCAAGAAACAAGGTCATCGGATCAACCTCCCCCACTGGCGCGATGTCCTCGGCCAGAGCTCTATCGTCGCATGTTTGACCGGAACTCGACATTGCCGGTTTCCGGCAGTCTTAACGCGTTCTTGATGCCGGTAGCCGTGCCGACGGCATCCCGGTGGCCGCGCGGAAGCCACGAAGGTCCCGGGCGGATCACCGTTCGGTTCCCGGACCGTCTCAGAAGGTTTTGGCCGGCCAGTCCATGAGCCTGGCCCCGATCACGGCCGTCTGCAAGGCATAACGGTGCATCGGATCGCCCGGGTCGGCGCCGGTGAGCCGGTGGATCCGCTCCAGGCGGTACGTCAGCGCCCGTACGCTCAACGACAGCCGCCGCGCCGCCTCCGCCGCCACACACCCCGCGTCGAAGTAGACGGACAGCGTTTCGAGGAGCGGCCCGGCGCCGCCGCGCGCCGCCTCCAGCGGGCCGAGCGTGTGGAGCACCAGGTCCGTCATGGCCTGCCGGTCGCGGTTCAGGACCGGATAGACCAGCAGATCGGCGGCGCGCAGCACGGGACCGTCCAGATCGAGCCGTTCGGCGAGGTCGAGCACGCTCAGCGCCTCCTCGTACGACTGCACCACCCCGCCCACCCCCGGCTGCGGCCGGCCGACGGCGACCCGGCCGCCGTCCGTCGCCGCGAACGCCTGCTTGGCGAAGTACGTCAGCACCTCGCCCTGGTCACCGGGCGCGATGCACACCAGCCGCCCCGCCTTGGTCGTGAGCAGCACGCTGCGGTCCCCGAACCGCCCGATCAGGGCCTGCTCCACGGAGCGCGGAACGGCGTCCTCCTCGTCGTACGCGACCCACCCCTCCGCGACCGCCACGGCGTGCTCGTACGACAGCCGCAGCCCGAACCGCTCGGCGCGCTCCGCCAGCCGTCCCAGATCGCTGCGCCCGTACAGCAGGTCGTCGATGAACTCCCGGCGCGCGGCGGCCTCCTGCCGTACGGCGAGGCGCTGCGCCCGCTCGTACCCCTCGGCGAACGCGTCCACGGCCTGCTCGACGGCGGCGAGCACCCGGTCCGCGGTGCCGCTGTCCGCCCCGCCGACGGGCCAGTGCGCCCGCGCCGCCGACAGATGCGCCCCGACCAGAGCCCGCAGGGCGAACCCGGCCTCGGCCGCCTGTTCCCCCAGCTCACGCCGGGCGAGCAACTCCTCCCGGCTGAGCCTGCGTCCGGTGGCGGCGACGGCCACCAGGATGCGGGCGTACCCCTCCATGTACTCGTCGGGTATCCCGTGCCCTGTCACGCCTGCTCCTGGCCTGTCGACGACTTGAGGGACCGGAACCGGCCCCCGCCTTTCTAGCAAGGATTCCTCAAGGGTCCGTCAAGGCTTCCGTCCGCGGGGCGGGGCATGGAGGGGGAGCACACGCACAGGGGAGCACGAGCACACTCACTCACACGTACTACGGGGGAATCATGTCTGTGTTGGGTACGTCCGCCGCGCCGCTGCCTGTACCGGCGACCGCGCCGGTGCCGGTGCCGGTGGAGAACCGTCAGTGGCTGACCCTGGTCGAGCGCAAGAAGGTCCTGGCCGTGGCGCACACCGTCACGTACGCGAAGCGCCTGCTCGACGTCCTGTCGCTGCTGGAGTCGGACTTCCGCGTCCAGGTGGTCTTCACGGCGCCGCCGCACGCCTTCGGGGGCGAGGTGCCGCAGTTCCTCGGACGGCTCGGGAGCCCGCTGCTGCCGTGGGACGAGGCCACGAGGACGACGTTCGACCTCGCCCTCACGGCGGGGCCACGCGGCGTGGAGCAGGTGCGCGCCCCGCTGATCACGCTGCCGCACGGCGCCAATTACGTGAAGCGGCTGACCGGCGGTCCTGACGCGGGGGTGGCCGGGCTCCGGCGGCGCGACCTGGTCCCCGGCGGGGTGATGCCGGCCGCCGTCGTCGTACCGCACCACGACGACCTGCGCGAACTGGCCCGGCACTGCCCCGAGGCGCTGCCGGTCGCCCAGGTCGTGGGCGACCCCGTGCACGACCGGATCACGGCGAGCCTGCCACTGCGGGCCGCGTACCGCCGTGCGCTCGGTATCGGCAAGAAGCAGAAGCTGGTGGTCGCCGTCTCGACGTGGGGGCCCCGGTCGGCGTTCGGCGGGTTCGAGACGCTGCTGCCGCGGCTGATCACGGAACTGCCGTCCGCGCGCTACCGTACGGCCGTCCTCGTCCACCCCAACGTCTGGTCCGGACACGGGCCCTGGCAGGTCAGGGCGTGGCTGGCGTGGTGCGTCCAGCACGGGATCGGGCTCGTGCCGCCCGAGGCGGACTGGCGCAGCGTGCTGATCGCCGCAGATCACGTCATAGGGGACCACGGCTCGGTGACCGTGTACGCGACGCTCACGGGAGCCCCGGTGCTGCTGGCCTCCTCGCCCGAGCCGGAGATCAATCCGGCGTCCCCGGCCGCCGCGCTCGCGGTCACCGCTCCCGCGCTGTCCCCGGCCCACCCGCTCGTCGGCCAGCTCGACTACGCGGCGGCCGAGTACCGGCGGGACGAACACGCGGCGATCTCCGCGCGCATCACCTCGGAGCCCGGCCGCTTCAACCGGAACATGCGGCGCCTGATGTACCAGGTCCTGGGCCTCGGACAGCCGGCGCACGAGCCGGTCACGGTCCCGCTGCCGGATCCGAGCCTGCCGGACGCCTGGGGAACGGTTCGGCGGGAGGTGTCGGCATGACGGGCTTCGTCGCGCACTTCGTGGCCGTCGACTGGGCCGGACCGGGCGGTACGGAGCCCTGGGGACCGATGCCGATGCCGGCGGGAGGTACGGCGCAGTGGAGCCCGGTGGGCGGTACGGTCCTCGCTCTGCCCGACCGGGCACTCGTCGCCCGTATCGCTCCCGCCTGCGCCGGGGAGGGGTGGTGCGCCGCGCCTCTCGACGAGCATCTGGCCGTCGACGCCGACGCCTGCCGGGATCCGCGCCGTCTGGAGTGCGCCGACGTACTCCAGACGGGCCGGTCGCGGCCGCTCGCCGGCGCCCTGCGATGGCTCGCGGAGACCAGGGCCGCCCACCCCGGCGCCCGGTTGATCGCGGCGCCGCTCTCCGGCGGCGGCTGGATGGCGGCCGGGGGCGACGGCGAGCGGTGTGTCGTCCTCCTCCCGTACGGGACGGCTTCCCGCCCTGCACCTCCCCGGTGGTCGCTGGTCCCGTCCTGCCTGCACGGCTGGCTGGTGGCGGGCCACTCGCTGCGTGAGCTGAGAGACCTGCGTGAGCGGCGACTCAGCCCGTCCCCCGTGAACGGAGGCTGAGCCGGAGTCTGTGGGCGTCGGCAGGGCTGGTGGTCTCGTACAGCGCGAGCGCTCTGGTGTGGTGATCGCCGGTCCCGCCGGTGCCTGCGGTCACGTCGTGCTCCAGGGCGCTGTCGCCGAGCATTTCCAGCGTGCGTGCCTGCCAGTGCGCAGCCCCTGAGGAGGTGAACACGGCGAGCGCCTTGTCCAGTTCGGCCACGCCCGCCGCGTACGCGCCTCCGGCGGCGCGGGCGCGCCCCAGGAAGGCGAGGGCGCGGGCAGCGTCGTGCGGGTCGTGCACGGCGAGCAGGCCTTCGCGGGCCTGGCCGAAGAGGGCGAGAGCGCCCGCGTGGTCGGCGTCCGCGAGGGCGAGTTCGCCGAGCACGATCCGCGCCAGCGCCGCGCCACGCGGATAGCCACACCCCTCCCATACCTCGATGGCGCAATGCAGGTACGAGGCGGCCTCGGCCGGACGTTCCGCCTCCCGGTGGCAGGAGCCGAGGCCCAGGAGGGCCTGCCCCTCGTCCCGTACGTCGCCCGCCTCACGCGCCGCCCGCAGCGAGGCCGTGTACCACTCGGCCGCGTCGTCGGTCCGCCCGGCGGCGCTCAGACCGATCGCCCCCGAGTTGAGCATCTGCCGCTCGCCGTCCCGGTCACCGGCGCGCCGGGCGGCGTCCCGGCCGATCTCGTGGGCCTCGATCCACAGGTCGTAGTGGCGTAATCGGAGGAACAACGGCCAGAGGGCGTCGACCAGTTGCCAGGACGTCGCGTACCAGCCACGCTCCGCCGAGGTCCGTACCGCGGCCATGAGATCCATCCGGTGGGCGTCCAGCCAGCCGAGCGCACCGACGTCGTCGGCGTACGGCAGCGGCTCCCGTTCCGGCCCCGGCCCCGGCCCCGGCCCCGGCCCTGGCCCTGGCCCGGGGCCGTAGGCGCTCCGCAAGGTGAACTGGGCAGGTGTCAGCCGCTTCTGGGCCTCCGTCGCCGTACGCAGATACCAGTCGCAGACCCGGCGCAGCGCCTCCTCGCGGGCAGCGCCGGTGTCGTCCGCGAGTGCGCGGTCCCGGGCATGGATACGGACCAGGTCGTGGAAGCGGCAGGTGTCCGGTCCGATGTCCTCGACGAGATTGGCCTCGATCAGTTCGTCCAGCCGCCGCTCCGCCCACTCCAGTGACTCGGCGCAGACCGCGGCGGCCGTCCAGGCGTCGAAGGTGCGCACGGGCAGCACGCCGAGCCGCCGGTAGAGCAGCGCGGACTCCGCGCTCAGCACCGCGTACGACACGTCCAGGGCCTTGCGCACGGTGGCTTCCCCTTCTCCTGCGGCGTCGATCGCGGCCAGGCGGCCCGCTTCGTGGGCGAGTGCGTGGGCGAGCGTCCTCAGCGGCTGTCTGGGCCGCGACGCCAGCCGTGCGGAGGCGAGACAGAGGGCGAGGGGCAGCCCGGCGCAGAGGGCCACCACCTGGCGCGCGGAGGGCAGTTCGTCGGCAACCCGGTCCGCGCCGATGCCCTGCGACAGCAACTCCACGCCCGCCGCCGCCCCGAGCACCCCGAGCGGATGGAACCGGGCCCCGTCGAGCCGGAGCCCGGTCAGCCGGCGGCGGCTGGTCACCACGACGAGGGTGCCGGGACCGCCGGTGAGTAGAGGTTTCACCTGGGCCGCGGTCAGCGCGTTGTCGAGCACCACGGCGATCCGCAGCCCGGCGGAGCGTGACCGCCAGAGCGAGGCCAACTCCGCCAGGTCGGCGGGGACCGACCTGGCGCCGAGCGCCCGGAGGAAGTGCCCCAGGATCTCGCCGGGCCGTACCGGGTCACCGACCGAGTGGCCGCGCAGGTCGGCGTACAACTGGCCGTCGGGAAAATCGGGCTGGAGTTCGCGGAGCCAGCGCGACACCAGGGTCGTCTTGCCGATCCCCGCCGGCCCGGTGACCACGATCAGGGGCCGGTCCCCGTCGTCCGCGCGCAGGGCGTCGAGGGCGGCCAGGTCGTCGCTCCGGCCGGTGAAGTGCGAGGGCACGGGTAGCAGTTGCCGGGGCCTCGGCGCAGGTACGTCGTCCACGGCTGCCGCATGCAGATGGATCCCGCCCTGTACGGAACCGGCCTGCACCGTCGGCCCGTACAACCGCGCATCCCCGCCGATGGTGTTGCCCCGGCCTTCCTCGCGCGCCGCGTCCATCCCGCTCGCCCCCCGTCGCTCGCGTGCTGTTGCTCCTACCCAGACCCCCACCCGATCGATGCAAGGCGCACGGAGGCTGTCTGGCGGGCGACCTCCCTTCGTGCCATGCTCGGGTGAAATTGGACGAACCAGCGGGGGGCGCTGGTGGATTTCCACTTGCTCGGGCCTGTGGGACTCCGGCTGGACGGGCAGCGGCTGGAGCTGGGATCGGACAAGGAACGGGCGGTGCTGGCCGCGCTCGCGCTGGACGTGGGGCGTCCCGTCTCCATCGACACGCTCATGGGGCGGCTGTGGGACACCACACCGCCCGTACACGCGCGCGCGAACACACATACGTACGTTTCAAGGCTGCGCCGGCATCTGCGCCGGGCGGGCGACGAGCCGGGCGCTCCGCACATCGACAGCCGTGCCCACACGTACGTACTGGAGGTGGATAGCCAGCACGTCGACTGGTTCCGCTTCCAGCAACTGGTCACGCGAGCCGCCACGTTGGTCACCGATGGGGACGACGAACAGGCGCTGGCCCTGCTCACCGGCGCGGAACAGCTCTGGCAGGGCGAGGCGCTGGCCGGGCTGCCGGGCGAGTGGGCCGTGAGCGTGCGGAGAACCCTGGCGGAGCGCCGCCTCGCGGCAACGGTCTCCCGCAGCGCCGCCGGCCTGAGAACGGGCCGCTTCACGGACCTGGCCGACGAACTGCCCGCACTGGCCGACCAGCACCCGGGGGACGAGGCGATCGCGGCCCAGCTCATGCTGGCGCGGTACGGCTGTGGCAGATACACGGAGGCGTTACGGGTCCACGAGCGGATCCGGCGGCTCCTGGTGTCGGAGTACGGCTCGCGTCCCGGGGTGGAGCTGAACCGGATCCACCGGGGGATCCTGGAACGGGTGGCGCCGGGGGAGCTGGTACGGAGCGTGCTGGGCGCGCCGGGAAACGCACACACCTCGGGACACCCCACCGGGGCGCGGACCGACCGGGCCCCTTCGACGCTCCGTTCGTCGTCGTCCACGTCGTCCACGTCGTCCGCTCCGACCGGCCCGGGCTCGGCGCCGTCGTCGTTGCCGTCGCAGCCGTTGCCGCAGCCGCAGCCGCAGCCGTTGCCGCCCAGGAATCTGCCGCATCAGTCACCGCTGGTCGGCCGGGGGCCGGAGTTGCGGGCCCTGAGCGCCGTGATCGACACCGCGGGGACGGACGCATCGGTCATCACGCTGGAGACGGTCAGCGGAATGGCGGGGGTTGGTAAAACGGCCATCGCCGTACATATGGCGCGCCATCTCGCCGGACGGTTTCCGGCGGCGCAGCTCTACCTCGATCTACGGGCCCACTCCCCGGCCCAGGAGCCGTTGAGCCCCGCCGAGGCTCTGGCCACACTGCTACGGCTGCTCGGCGCGCCCGCCGACGAGATCCCCGTGGAACTGGAGGGCCGCACGGCGCTCTGGCGGACCATGCTGGCCGAACGCCGAGCGGTCGTCGTCCTCGACGACGCGGCCAGCGCGGCACAGGTCAGGCCGCTACTGCCCGGAGGATCGGCCTCCCTGACGATCATCACCAGCCGCCGCCATCTCGCGGGTCTTCCGTACGCGCTGCCGGTCCACCTGGACGTGCTGCCGGCCGCCGACGCGATCGCGCTCTTCCGGCGGTTCGCCGGGGAGGACCGTACGCGGGACCCCGAACAGGTGGACCGGATTGTGGGCATATGTGGATATTTGCCTCTCGCGATCGAACTGGTCGCCAACCGCTACCGCGCCCGCCCCTCCTGGACCCTCGCCACCCTCGCCGAGCGGCTGGCCAGGCCTTCGGGGCGCCTTGCTGAAATCCGGGATGCCGATCAGAGCCTGAGGCTGGCGTTCGATCTCTCGTACCGCACGCTCACCGGGTCGCAGCGCGTCGCGTTCCGCCGCCTGGGGCTGCATCCGGGTGCCGACCTCACCGTGGATGTGGCCGCAGCGCTTCTGGGCCTTCCGGAAGCGGTGGCCGAGCGATTGATCGAAGACCTGTTGGCGTGCCATTTGCTGAGGGAGCCCGAACCGGACAGATATCGGTTTCATGATCTATTGGCAGAGTATGCCCGCGGTCTGGCGATATCCGAGGACAGCGAGCGGGATTGCGAGAGCGCCCGGTGCCGTGTGATCGACTTCTATGCGCAAGCTGCTGATCGCGCTGATCGCCTGCTGTATCCACGTCGCCTGCGGACCACCGGCCGAACAGGCGCCCCGGTCGAAGCGGGTGGCCATGCCGACGTGGACGCGGCGAGGTCCTGGTTCGCCGCCGAACGTGGCAATCTGCTGGCGGCCGAGAAGTGTGCGCGTACGCATGGCCATCCGGAACGTGCCGCTCAACTGGCCTACAGCATGGCGGGTTTCCTGGACGCCGAGTGTCACTGGCAGGACGCCGCCGCCGTTCTTGAGCACGCTGTCGCCCACTGGACCGGCACGACCGACCGGCGCGCTCTCTGCCGGGCCCTGCTCTGTCTCGGTGCCACCCAGGCCAACATCGGAGGCTATGCGGAAGCCGGGGAGACCGGTCGGCGGGCACTGGACATCGCGCGGGCGACGGGGGACCGCGATGCGGAGGCGGAAATTCTTCGGATTCAGGGGGTGCTGAGCTGGCACATGGGGGAGAATCGGGCGGCCTTGGTCCACTTCCAGGACTCCTTCGCCATCAAGTCCGTATCGGGTGACATGTGGGACAAAGCGCGCGCGTACAACAATGTTGCCGTATCCCTCCTGTATCTGCTTCAGTATGATCGGGCGCTGGGACATTTCAAGAATGCTCTTGAGTCGTTCGCGGCCGCGGGAGATCGCGTGTCGGTCGGCAAGACCCTGAATAATTTGGGCGACTTACAAATACGTACGGGGGATCGGGGGGCTGCTCGTCGATCCTACGAGGAAGCTATTTCCGTGCTGGAATCCACCGGGAATCGATATGACCGGGCGACTGCTCGGGGAAGCCTCGCGGATCTGCTCATGGAGTCGGGAGAATCAGAAAGCGCTCTCTCGCTGTATCGGGAGTCCCTGATGGAATTCATCGCGCTCGGTGACAGGAAAAGTCAGGCCGACACCCTGATCGGTGTGGGTGAGGTGTACCGCAGGGCCGGTGACGGCGAAAAGGCGTCCGGGTGTTACCTGGACGCACTGGAGACAGCCCGGGCGATCGGTGCGTCGCACCAGGTAGCGCAGGTTCTACGCCGGCTCGCGCAGGTCGACTTCGCGTGCGGTCGGTTCGGCGCGGCGGCGGAACGCCTGGAGGAGGCCGTCGCCACGGCCGTCAGGACGCATGACCTCGATGAAGAAGTCGGTGCCCGAAAGGTCCTGGCGGAGGTGTGGCTCGCGGCGGGCGACGGACCGAACGCGCGGGCGCAACTCGTGCATTTGCTTAATGCTGTCCGTGGCGTCGATCCTGAGGACGGGAGCCGAATCCGGGGCCGACTCCTCGAAGTGGAGCGGCTGCTGGATGCAAAGCCGACCAAAGAGGTCGGTCAATAAGTAATCGGATCGATGCCGGATTCATTAAATCGAGCTTGTGTTTCATGATCGTCTGTATGTAACATGTCCTTGTTCTTACGTGTCGACGCGAAAGAAAAGGGCAAAATCCAGCATGAAGCACATGCTTTTTACCGTCGCGATGGGTGCACTCGTTGTCACCGCCGAGCTGGGACTCGGAATGGCAGGAGCGACGGATTCGGTGGCAGCCGAACGGCCCACCGGGATAACCGCCGGAAAGCCCGGCGCAGTGACGGCCGCGACGGCCGTCACTGCCTACAGGCGCCCCATCATGATCTTCGCGCCCTCCGGCGCCTGCCAGGGGGCCGGACCGGCCGATCTACAGGTCGTTCCCACCCCCACTCACCAGCACGCGGAGGTCGTCGACCACCCCGTGGCTCGCATGGGCCAGAGCCTCGCGTGGAGTGGGGCCTCCGGCGTAGCCGATGACCGGCATTCCCGCTGCCAGGGCCGCGGTGACGCCGGCCGGGCTGTCCTCGACGACCAGGCAGGCGGCCGGGGGGACGGCCAGGGTGCGGGCGGCGTGGAGGAAGAGGTCCGGGGCGGGCTTGCCGTGGGGGACGTCGTCGGCGCTGAAGACGCGCCCGGCGAAACGATTCCACAGGCCCGTGACCGTGAGCGAGTGCTCGATGCGGTCGTGGCCGCCGCTTGACGCGACGCAGTAGGGGAGTTGCCGGGCGTCGAGCGCGTCCAGCAGCTCCCGTACACCGGGCATGGTGAACGGGCGGGCCGTGAACGCGTCGCGGACGCGCGTGCGGTAGAGGTCCAGCCACTCCGGGCCCAGGGGGGTACGGGCGTGGGCCCGGATCTGTTCGTAGAGGTACGGTTCGGGGCGGCCCAGGAAGCGGTCGCGCACCTCGTCGGCGGTGAGCGGCCACCCCGCCTCCGACGCCAGTTCGGCGACGATGGCGGGGCCGATGCGCTCGGTGTCGACCAGGACGCCGTCACAGTCGAAGACGACGAGGCCGGTGTCCCGCGCCGGGATCAACGGGACCCCGCCGCGTCGAGGGATTCGACGGCCGCCGTGACGACCGCCTCGCGCGTCATGCCCAGCGCCGCCATCGCGTCCGACGCGGACGCCGAAATGCCGAACCCCTCGATGGTGACGGCCCGTCCGGCGTCCCCGATCAGGTCGTGCCAGCCGAAGACGGTCGCCGCCTCGACCACCACGCGGGCGCGTACGGCGGGCGGCAGGACGGCATCCCGGTACGCGGCGTCCTGCTCCGTGAACCAGTCCTTGCACGGTACGGAGACCACCCGGGCGCCGATGTTCCGGCCGGCCAGCTCCTCCCGTGCCTCCAGCGCGAGCGCCACCTCGCTGCCGCTCGCCAGCAGCAGGACGTCCGGGGTACCGGGCGCGTCGGCCACCACGTACGCGCCGCGTGCGACGCCCTCCCGTACCGCTGCCGGGTCCGTGTCCAGCACCGGCAGCCCCTGGCGGGCCAGGACGAGGCCGACCGGGCCCCGGCGGCCGAGCGCGGCGTGCCAGGCGGCGGCGGTCTCGGTGGCGTCGGCCGGGCGGACCACGGAGAGGCCGGGCATGGCGCGCAGCGAGGCGAGGTGTTCGATCGGCTGGTGCGTGGGGCCGTCGGCGCCGAGTGCCACGGAGTCGTGCGACCAGACGTGGACGACCGGCAGCCGCATGAGGGAGGCGAGGCGCAGCGAGGGGCGTTCGTAGTCGCTGAACACCAGGAAGGTTCCGGCGAAGGGGGTGTCGTAGCCGATGAGAGCGATGCCGTTCAGCGCGGCGGCCATCGCGTGCTCCCGTACACCCCAGTGGATGTTGCGCCCGGAGAGCCCGGAGAGCCCGGAGAGCCCGGAGAGCCCGGA
This sequence comes from Streptomyces sp. NPDC059092, assembly GCF_042756365.1. NCBI lineage: Bacteria > Bacillati > Actinomycetota > Actinomycetes > Kitasatosporales > Streptomycetaceae > Streptomyces > Streptomyces sp. NPDC059092. The sequence continues at coordinate 27,922 of NZ_JBHZEJ010000042.1, read as the reverse complement.
GGAGCCCGAAGTCCCCTCCTGATCCTGCTCGTTCGCGGGGAGGAAGGAGCCGCCGGACTTGATCGTCGTACGGTTCGAGTCGCCCAGGTCGGCGCTGCCGCCCCAGAGTCGCGGGAAGCGCTCCGCCAGCGCCTGGATGACCGTGCCGGACGCGTCGCGCGGTGCGATCGCGGTGCCGGGGGTGAAGGCGGGCAGCGCGGCGGCGGTGTCGGCCGGGTCGAGCGGGCGGATCGCGTGGGCGCGGGCGGCGGCGCGCTCGGGGTGGGCCAGGGCCCACTGCTCCAGCGCCTTGTCCCAGGCGTGGTGCAGCGCCGCGCCCCGCGCGAGGGCGCCCCTGGTGTGTTCCAGGACGTCCGCCGGTACGGTGAACGGCTCCTGCGCCACGCCCAACAGCGCCTTCGTGGCGGCGACTTCGGCGGCGCCGAGCGGGGCGCCGTGCGAGGCGGGGGTGTTGGTGGCGTGCGGCGCGGGCCAGGCGATCTGCGACGTCAGCACGATCAGGCTGGGCCGGCCGCCGTGCGCCCCGCCGGCCGAGGCGGCGGTGAGCGCGGCGTCGAGGGCGTCGGTGTCGATGTCCCCGTCCGCGCCGAGCTCCACGCGCTGGACGAACCAGCCCTGCGCGGCGAAGCGCGCGGCCGTGTCCTCACGGGTCGCCAGGTCGGTGGTGCCCTCGATCTGGATGCTGTTGTCGTCCCAGACGACGACGAGGTTGTCCAGGCGGTGCCGTCCGGCGAGCGCGCCCGCCTCGTACGAGATGCCCTCCTGGAGGTCGCCGTCGGAGCACAGGACCCAGACCCTGCGGTCCGGGACCTCGTCGGCCGCGACCTCGTCCCCCGGCGCGCCGGCGCCCGTGCCCGTCAGCCGGGACTCGTCGCGCTTGAGTGCCATCGCCATGCCCACGGCGGTGGCCACGCCCTGACCGAGCGGGCCCGTCGTCATCTCGACACCGGTGGTGTGGCCGAGTTCGGGGTGGCCCGGGGTCAGCGAGCCGAGCTGCCGGAAGCGCCGGAGGTCGGCCAACTCCAGTCCGTAGCCGGTGAGATGGAGCTGCGTGTACTGAAGGATGCTCGCGTGCCCGCAGGACAGGACGAACCGGTCCCGGCCCTCCCACGCGGCGTCCGCCGGGTCGTGGCGTATGTGCCGCTGGAAGAGCAGGTGCGCGACGGGCGCGAGGGCGAGCGCGGTGCCGGGGTGGCCCGAACCGGCGGCCTCCACGGCGTCCATGGCGAGGGCGCGGGCCACGGCCACGGCCCGGCGGTCCGCCTCGCCGAACACGGGGGCGGCGGGGGAAGGTACGGAGGGGGCGGGGGAGGGGGCGGTCACGTCAGCTCCTTGGAGATCATGTCGTCATGATGACTTCGGACAACGTAACCCACCCCTGCTGACGGGCCCCTGGGGCCGTCGGAGCTGATCAGAGCTGATCAAGGTCCGTCCGGACGTCCTGCGTGTGACGGGAAAATTGCCTATTGACGTCTTCTGGGGTTCTGGTCATTATGACGTCTTGACGACAGAGGGACTCGATGAGGAGACCACGGATGGCCGAGCACAAGTACGCGCAGGTGCGGGATCACCTGCTGCGCCGGGTGAGCGGTCTTCCCGTGGGCGGACAACTCCCCCCGGAGGCCGCGCTCTGCGAGGAGTACGCGGTGAGCCGCATCACACTGCGCCGCGCGGTCGAGGAACTGGTCAACGACGGACACCTCATCCGTGAGCACGGCCGGGGCACCTTCGTCACCCGGCCGCGGTACGCGCTGAAGCACCGCGAGCGGTTCGTCAGCGAGGTCACCGGCTTCTTCACGCAGATGAGCAGGCAGGGTCACACGGTCACCTCCGAGGTGCTCGTCCAGAAACGGGCGCGCGCGGGCGCCCGGCTCGGCGCGGCGCTGGACATCAGCCCGGCCGCGTCGGTCGTACGGTTGGAGCGGCTGCGCCGGGTGAACGGCGTGGTGCACCACCTCGCGGAGTCGTACGTGGAGGAGGAACGGTTCGCGGACGTCCTGACCGCGGACTTCACCACCACCTCGCTCTACGCCTACCTGCGGGCGCACCACGACGTACTGCTCGCGCGCAACGAGATCGTCGTCGGGCTGCACACGTGTGACCGGCGCGAGGCGGAGCTGCTGGAGGTCGAGGACGGGTCGCCCCTGCTGCTCGCGACCTCACGGGTGTTCGACCTCAACAGGAAACCCGTGATCCACGGGACGTCGAAGTTCCTGCCGGAGACGGCGGAGCTGTCCTTCGACATCATCGCCGACGCCGAGTGAGCGTCCCGGCGCCAGGACGCGGCGCCGGGTGGCCGAGTCAAACGTACGGAGTGTGCTGCACATGCTCAGCGAACTGCTGACCGAGGAGAAGATACGTTTCTCCAGTGAGGTCCTGGACTGGCGCCAGGCCGTCACCCAGGTCGCGGAACCCCTTCTCACCGCGGGTGACATCACCCCCGGTTATGTCGACGCCATGATCGACTCGATCGCCGCGGGCGGTACGTACATCAACCTCGGGTACGGGATCGCCCTGGCCCACGCCCGGCCCGAGGCCGGTGCCGTGCGGACCGCGATCTCGATGCTGCGGCTCACCGAGCGGCCGGCCCCGCTGCTGGACCTGCCGGAGCACGCGGTCGACCTCTACTTCTGTTTCGCGGCGGCCGACACCGCCGCGCACAGCCGGGCCATGGCGTCACTGGCCCGGATCCTGTCGGACACGGAGACCCGCGAAGCACTGCGCGACGCACGTTCCGCGGCCGATGTCACCAAGCTGATCACTCGATTCGAGGAGCGTGCTTCGAAATGACGAAGTTCCTGGCCATGTGCAGCACCGGGCTCGGCAGCAGTTTCATGGTGCGGATGAACATCGAGGACATCGTGCGGGAGCTCCAGCTCCCGGATGTCACGGTGGAACACACCGACATCAGCTCGGCCGGACCTGAGAGCGCCGATGTGTTCTTCGTCGCGAAGGACCTGGAGGATGCCGCGCAGGGGCTCGGCGATGTCGTGGTGCTCAACAGCATCATCGACAAGGACGAACTGCGCGACGCGGTCAAGTCCGCGGCCGGGCGGCACGGGCTGCTCTGACCGCCCCTGCGTCCGGACCCCTCCGAACCGTCGGGCGCGGCCGCGCAACCCCAACGCACGAGCCCGTACGACCTCGTAACGCCCCGCACGACCCCGTAAGTCCCCCCCGAACCGCACCACCGTCCCAGGAACGTCCTCGACCGGACCATGCGCCATGCGCGACACGTCACGTCATGTACGTCACGTCATGTGACACGCGCCATGCGCCATGCGTCCGGTGCGGCGGAGACCCACCGCCGACGTCCTGCCCCGTTGTGTGCCACCCCCCTTGTGGACCACCACAGCGATCACAGTGACCCACCACACCGACCTCGGCTCCGCCGTGCCCGTGGAGAGGCGTTTCCGCCATGAACAGCGTTCTGAACACCCTGCTCGACATCTTCCGTGAGCCATCCGTCATCATCGGGCTGATCGCTCTGCTGGGGCTCGTACTCCAGCGCAAGTCCCTCTCCGACACACTCAAGGGCACGATCAAGGCGTTCGTCGGATTCCTCGTGCTGGCGGCGGGTGCCGGTGTCGTCTCGGACGCCCTCACCCCCTTCGGCGACATGTTCCAGCACGCCTTCGGCGTCCAGGGCGTCGTACCGAACAACGAGGCCATCGTCGGCAAGGTCCTCACCGACTACGGCTCGCAGGCCGCGCTGATCTTCTTCTTCGGCATGGTCGTCAACGTCCTGCTGGCGCGCTTCACCCGGTTCAAGTTCATCTACATGTCCGGGCACGTCGCGCTCTACCTCTCCGCGATGATCGCCGTGATCCTCATCGCCAACGGCTTCAGCGCCTGGCAGGCCGTGCTCTGGGGCGCCCTCGCCCAAGGCATCGTCACCACCCTCTCGCCCGCGCTGGTGCAGCCGTGGATGCGGCGGGTCACCAAGCAGGACAACGTCGCACTCGGTCACACCGGTAACTTCGGTATCGCCACCAGCGGTCTGGTCGGCAAGTACCTCGGTGACACCAGGAAGTCGACCGAGGACCTGAAGATCCCCAAGAACCTCGGCTTCCTGCGCGACACCACCGTCGTCATCGCCGTGTCGATGGGCGTCATCTACCTGCTCGTGACGCTGATCGCGGGCGCCGGGTACGTCGAGGACAAGCTGAGCGGCGGCCAGTGGTTCCTGCTCTGGGCGGTCATGCAGGCCGGGAAGTTCTCCGCCGGTGTCTTCATCATCCTGGCCGGTGTCCGGGTCGTACTCGCCGAGATCATCCCCGCGTTCAAGGGCATCTCGGAGAAGCTGGTCCCCAACGCCAAGCCCGCGCTCGACGTCCCGATCGTCTTCACCTTCGCCCCGAACGCCGTGCTGATCGGCTTCCTCGCCAGCTTCGTCGGCGGCCTGATCGGCATGGGCGTGCTGGTCGCGGTCGGCGGGACGATCATCATCCCCGGCATCGTCGCGCACTTCATGACGGGCGCCGCCTCCGGCGTCATCGGCAACGCGACCGGCGGCCGGCGCGGCGCGGTGCTCGGCGCCATGACCAACGGCCTGATGATCACCTTCCTGCCGCTCCTCGTCCTGCCCTTCCTGGGCGACGTCGGCCTGGCCAACTCCACCTTCTCCGACGCGGACTTCGGCGTCTCCGGCTTCCTGCTCGGCAGCGCCGTGGGGTGGGGTCACGCCGCGGTGATCGTGCTGATCCTCGCCTCGCTGGTGGCGGTCTTCGTCGGCAGCGCGCTGACCGGCCGCCGGGAAGCCGCGAAGGCGGCGAAGGCGGATTCGGATTCGGATTCGGATTCGGACGAGGGCACGGACGAGGGCACGGGTACGGGCACGGGTACCGGTACCGGTACCGGTACCGGTACCGGTACGACGGAGGCGGCGCAGCAGCCGGTGCGTTGATGCCGGTGTCGGTGTGTCTGTCCTGAGTCCGTCCCGCGTCCGCCCCTCCCGGAATCCCGGGAGGGGCGGACCCCGCTTGTCAGGACCGGCCGCCGCTCGTCTAGCCTCCCGTCCATGCTCTGGTACGAAGCGCAAGCGAACGACAACGCCTTGCTCGTCTTCGACGGCAGTGTGCTGGAGGTGTTCGGTCTCTCCGAGACCCACCGCTACCACATCTGGCAGGAGCCCCGGCTGGAGTTCAGCGACGGTGTCCGCCCCCGGGTGACGATCATTCCGCGCAAGGGGCACCGCCTCTCGTTCGCGTACGACGCACACCGGCTGGACGGGCTGCGCGCGCTCGCGGCCCGGCTGGCGAGGATCTGAGAAGAAGAGAAAAGGAAGTGGGCCGGCGGCACCCGTCAGGCTTCGGACTCGCCGCGAGAGGCCTCGATGTGCCCGAGGTACCGGTGGGTCCAGTCGCACATCGCGTCGACCGTCGCCCGCAGGGCCCGGCCCGGCTCGGTGAGGGTGTACTCGACGCGCGGCGGCACGGTGGGGTGCACCGTCCGCTCGACCAGGCCGTTGTGCTCCATCATGCGCAGGTTCTGGGTGAGCATCTTGTGGCTGATGCCCTCGACCTCGTCGCGCACCTCGCTGAAGCGCAGGGTGCGTTCCCCCAGCGCTTCGATGATCAGGAGCGCCCACTTGTTGGCGATGTCGGAGAAGATCTCCCGCGCCAGTGAGTCCGCGCGCCTGAGGTCCGCGTCGTCGGGCGAGCCGCTGAACTGCTTGGTCACCATCAGGTTCCCCTGTTACCGAAAAGTGCGTTCTTCCATGTCAGCGCAGACTCTCCTACGGTTCCTGAGTAACCACAAGTGACCAAGGATGTCGTGGTCGGGACACCTTCGTGGTCGCGACACCTTGGCCGGGACGAGGAGGCGGGCGGCATGGCCATCACCCTGGTGAACCCCGAAGGACTGCCGGAGACCGACGTCTACCGGCAGGTGGCGATCGCGACCGGTTCGAAGCTGGTCTTCATCGCCGGGCAGGTCGCCTGGGACGCCGAGGGGGTCACGGTCGGCGAAGGCGACCTCGCCGCGCAGGTCGAGCAGTGCTACCTCAACGTCGGCACCGCCCTGGCCGGGGCCGGCGGTTCCTTCGACGACGTGGCGAAGCTGACCGTGTACGTCGTCGACTGGACCCCTGACAAGATGCCCCGGATTCTGGAGGGCATCGCGCGGGCGGCGGCGAAGCTGGGGGTCACCCCGATGGCGCCGGGCACGCTGCTGGGCGTCACGGCCCTGGACGTACCCGGCCACCTGGTGGAGGTCGAGGCCACGGCGGTCCTCGACTGAGCGGGCGGTCTCCACCTGTGGAGGGGCCGGCCCGAAGCGTAACGCCGGGCCCGCCAAAGCTGTGGCCCTTACTAAAGCGACCGCGTCTCCCGGTGCTCCCGGGCCGCCCCCACAAACCGGGTCGGGG
>NZ_JBHZEJ010000042.1:0-21546 GCF_042756365.1 Streptomyces sp. NPDC059092 | reverse complement strand
GGGCCGGCCGTACGCGTACGGCCGGCCCCTCAGACGCTGTCGCCGTTCCTACTGCTCCGGCTGCTCCGGCTGCTCCGGCGCGTCCCCGAAGTCCGGGATCGGGAGCCGTTCCCCGCCCTTGAGCGCCGACGCGTGCGCGACGATCCCCGGCAGGGTGTAGCGCGCCGCCACCCACGCGTTGACCGGCGGCAGCGTGCCCGTGCTGACGGCGGTCACGAAGTCGTCCGCGAGGAAGTGGTGGCTTCCCTCGTGGCCGTTGACCACGTTGGTGAACTCCTTCGGCAGGCGCGACCGGTCGTGCACCGGCGCCGAACCCGATGTGAAGGCGTCCCGCAGCGCCGGCGACACGTGTGCGAGCGACGGGTCGTCGGGGGAGAGCGTGGGCTTCGGCTGGAGGTGGTCCGTGACGTCCTGGACCCCCTTCTTGTCCTGCCACACGCTGACCGTGGCGAGCTGCTCCAGGCTCCCCTCCGTACCGAAGAACCGGAAGCGCGACTCCCGGATGTGCGACGGGTAGCCCACGCGCCGGAACTCGTTGATGCGGAACGAGCCGCCGCCCGCGACCTCGAAGAGCGCCGTGGCGTTGGAGAAGTCGTTGTCGAACTGGCTGACGTCCTTGTCGAAGACCCCGTCCCCCCGTTCGTCCTTGACGCCGATCGCGGAGACGCTCACCGCGTGCGTCCGCCAGGCGCCGAGCACACCACCCACCGAGTGGGTCGGGTAGAGGAGGGGCGGGTAGCTGGCGGTCGACTTCCAGCCCTCGCCGCCGCTGTACTGGTACGCCTCGTAGAAGCCCAGGTCCATGTCGTGGACGTAGTCGCCCTCGGCGTGGAAGATCCGGCCGAAGGCGCCGTCCGCGACCTGGTCACGGGCGTACACGGTGGCCGGGTTGTACTGGCTGGTCTCGCCCATCATGTACGTCAGGCCGGTCTCCCGTACGGCCTCGATGATGGCGGCGATCTCCTCCTCGGAGATCGCCATCGGTACCGCCGAGTACACGTGCTTCCCGGCGCGCAGCGCCTTGACGACGAGCGGGCCGTGCGTCCAGCGCTGGGTGAAGATCGCGACGGCGTCGACGTCCGAGTCGAGCACGGCGTCGAAGGACGGCAGGGCGCCGGCGAGGTCGTGGTCGGAGACGAGCTTCTCGGCCCGTTCGGGCAGCAGGTCGGTCGCGAAGATGTCGCCGACGCCGGGGTGGAGGCGCCAGAGCTTCGCGAACTGCCCTGCGAACTGGCCGGCGCCGACGATGCCAAGGGAGAAGGACATGACACACCTTTCACTGGGGTGGTGTTCGGGCGGAGGCTGAGGCTGGTGCTCAGTCGCCCTGCGAGAGGATGAGGTTGATCTGCCGGTTGGTCGTGGTGAGACTGCTCACCGGAGCGCCGTTGGCGTACACGTCCTGCATGGCGGGGCGCATGAGGCCGGCGACGTCCGCCGCGTAGTTGGTGATCGGGAACGAGAACGTCGTCCCGTCCGCGACCGGCCGGGTGAAGGCCGTGACGTCGATGCCCTCCTTCCGGTAGGCGGCGATCGCCGCGTCCGTACCCGCCTTGGTGGCCGGGAAGACCACGCCCTGCCGCCCGACCACCGTCTGACAGGCGTCGGAGGCGAGGTAGGCCACCCACTTCTGGGCGGCGGGCTTCTTCGCGCCGCGCTTGGTGAGGGAGTCCGCGAGGCCGTTCCGCATGGTGGCGCGCTTGCCGGAAGGACCGATGGGGGTCAGGGCGGTGCGCGCGTCGATGCCCTTGAAGCCGTAGATGGTCTTGGTCATCCAGGAACCGTGCAGCGCGATGGCCGCCTTGCCCGAACTGAGCTGTGCGTCGGCCTGGTTGGACTGCGAGAAGACGGTGTAGGGGGCGAGGTAGCCCTTCTTCGCGAGGCCGAAGTACCAGTCGATCGTGGACTGGAACGCCTTCTGGTCGTAGTTGTAGTGGGTCCCCCACGCCTTCTTGTCCGTGTAGTTCCACCCCGCGGAGCCGGTGAAGGCGCTCCACTGGGCCTGGCCGTCGGCCTCGCCCGCGTCGTTGCTGGCCAGCCCGTACGTCCTGACGTGGTTCTTGTCGAAGCCGGGCTGGTCCCCGCGCCGGCCCTTGGTGTCGACGGTGAGACGGGCGACGGTCTTCTCGAAGGTGCCGCCGTCGACCGGGTTCCAGTCGAGGGTGTTGAGGGTCTCGGCCGAGATGCCGACGGCGTCGGTCTTCTTCTTGTCGTAGAACATCGCGACGGTGTCCCAGTCCTTGGGCGCGCCGTAGCGGTGGCCGTCCTGGCCGACCCAGGAGGCGGCGAGGCCGGGCTGGTAGTCGGAGTCCTTGATGGACCGGGTGGCGGGCAGTTCGTCCAGCGGGGCGAGAACGTCCAGGTCGGCGAACTGCGCGAACTTGGTGACGTGGTCGGTGAAGACGTCCGGCTCCGTGCCCGCGATCATGCTGGCGGTGAGCTTGGTCCAGTAGTCGTCCCAGCCGATCTGGGAGAGGCTGACCTTGACGCCCGGATTCGCCTTCTCGAACCCCTTGGCGCACTCCTGGTATCCCGGCAGCTGGCTGGAGTCCCACAGCCAGTACGAGACCGTGTCGCGCGAGGCCGAGGAGGTGGAGGAGGACCCCGAGCCGCATCCGGCGGCGAGGAGCGAGAGGGATACGGCGCCGATCAGGGCGGCCGACCGACGGGAGAGCCGACGGGAGGGCCGAGGAGAGATCCGGGGCGACGGCCGGGGGGAGATCCGGGGGGAGGGTCCTTGGGAGCTGTGCACGACGCCGACCTCTCTACGTGTGCCCGTGGGGGAATGGGTCACTTGAGCCCGCTGAAGCCGATGGAGTTGACGATCCGCCGGGCGAAGACGCCGAAGAGCACCAGCATCGGCAGGGCGGCGACCAGTGTCGCGGCCATCAGCCCGGCCCAGTCCGTACCCGTCTGCGGGGTCTGCGACCGGAAGATCGACAGGGCCACGGTCAGCACGCGGGAGCTGTCGCTGTACGAGACCATCAGCGGCCAGAAGTAGTCGTTCCACGCCGTGATGTACGTGAGGACGCCCAGGGTGGCCATCGGCGCGGACGCCATGGGCAGGGAGAGCCGGAAGAAGATCCGTATCTTTCCCGCACCGTCCAGCAGCGCGGCCTCCTCCAGCTCCCGGGGCAGGTTCATGAAGAACTGCCGCAGGAAGAACACCGCGAACGGCGTCATGAACATCGTCGGCAGGGCGATCCCGAGGAGGGTGTCCACCAGGCCGAGTTCCTTGATCAGGATGAAGTTCGGCAGGAGCGTGAAGATGGCCGGCACCATCAGCCCGGCGAGGAAGAGCCCGAAGACCCGGTCCCTGCCGCGCCAGCGCAGCCGGGCGAAGGCGTACGCGGCCATGGCGGAGAACATCAGCTGACACACCGTCACCAACGTTGCCACGACGGTGGAGTTGAAGAGGTAGCGCCAGAAGTTCAGGGAGCCGCCCGCGCCACCCTGGGCCAGCGCCTCCTTGGTGCTCTGGAGTCCGAAGACCCGCTCGAATCCGCCCCAGCTGAAGTCCACGGGCAGGGGGTTGGCCGGGTCGGTGGCGAGCGCGGCATTGGAGGAGAGGGCCGTCCGTGCGATCCAGTAGAAGGGCAGCAGGGTGATGAGCACGATCGCGACCATCACCGCCCAGGCGGCGATCCGTCCGGGCGACGGCAGCGGTCGCGTGCGGCGTACGGGCTTCGCGGGCGCGGCCACGCCGGCCTGTGTGAGGGGGCGCATCAGCCGAGGTCCGTTTCGCCGGCCCGGGTGACCCGGTACTGGATGATGGTGATCACGCTGAGGACGGCCAGCAGCGCCACGGACATGGCGGACGCGTAGCCGAACTGGAACCGCCCGAACGCCGAGTCGTAGATGTACAGCTGGAGCACGTTGCTGGCGTTGGCCGGGCCGCCGGGGCCCGTCGTCGCCACCGCCACGGTGTCGAAGACCTGGAACGACCCGATGACCGTCATGATCAGGACGACCGCGAGCACCGGCCGCAGCAGCGGCATCGAGATCCGCCAGAACATCCGCAGCTCGCCCGCGCCGTCCACCCGCGCGGCCTCGTACACATCGCCGGGGATCGCCTGGAGTCCGGCGAAGAGCAGCAGGGCCGTGTAGCCGACGTGCCGCCATACGTTGATGACCGCGATGCTCGGGACGACCCACTCCTCGCTCGCGAGGAAGGCGATGTGGTCGAAGCCGAGCGCCCCCAGGATCTCGTTGCCGATGCCGATCTGCGTGTCGAGGATCCAGAGGAAGACGATGCCCGCGACGACGTTCGAGACGAGGTACGGCGTGAGGACGACGGAGCGCAGGAAGGAGGAATTGGTCAGCCGCTGCATGAGTACGGCGATGCAGAGGGCGGCGACCGTCTGCACCCCGATGTTGATGACGACGTACTCGACGGTGACGCGCAGGGACCCCCAGAAGATGGGGTCGTTGATCATCCGGCGGTAGTTGTCCAGGCCCACCCACTCGGCGGGGGTGAGCAGGTTGTAGCGGGTGAAGCTCAGATAGATGCCGCGCAAGGTGGGCCAGAGGAGGAAGAGCAGGAAGCCGAACAGGGCGGGGGCGATGAAGGCCGACGCGAGGAGCCCGTCCCCGCGTTCACCGCTGCCGGTGTTCCTGCCCTTGCTGCCGGTGTTCTTGCCGTGCGCGGTCTTCGGTATCACCTTGGTACCGGGCGCCGCGGGGCCGCGTGGCGCGCCGCTCGGGGCGCCGCGTGAGGCGACAGTCATCAGAGACTCCCTTGTCCATGACTCGTCCTCGGGGGTGGTGGTTACTTTCGTCTTGAAATAATCACCGCGTCAAGAGGTGTGCGAGGGTGGATTCAAGCGCTCCAAGTTCCGGTACGAGGGTTCCTTTCCTTCCGTGATGAAATAAAGTGGCCTCGCTGATCCTGGCTACGATGAACCGGGAGCACCGTCATGGACCCTCAGGGGAGCGACAGGAGCAAGGTGAACGCGCGCATGCCTTCCGCGAGTTGGGCACCACTGAGCCCCGCAGAACGGGCCGTGGCGATCGAGGTGCTGACGCACGGGCCGGTGTCGCGCAGCGAGATCGCGAGAAAGCTGAACCTGTCGGCGGGCAGCCTCACCCGGCTCACCAAGCCGCTGATCGAGTCGGGCCTGCTGGTGGAGGACCCGGCCTCCGCCCCGGCTCCCGCCCCCGCCTCCGCCCTTGCTCCGGCCCCGGTCTCCACCCCGGCCGCCGCCACCCCCGCCCCCGGACTCTCGGCGGTCAAGGTCCCTTCACCCGCCGCCAGGATCCCCGCCCCCACCACCCGGCAGGGCCGTCCCTCCCAGCCGCTGGACATCGTCGCGGACTCCCGCTTCTTCGCCGGCTTCAAGATCACCGAGGACACGGTCTACGGAGTCGTCACCACCCTCAAGAGCGATGTCGTCGCCGCCCGCGCCCTTCCCCTCCGTACCCGCGAGCCCGCGGACGTGGCAGGCCTCCTGCACACGATGACCACGGACTTCGCCGCGGACTTCCCGCGCCTCGCCGGTGTCGGCGTGGGCCTCGGCGGCTATGTCGTCGGCCCCGACCGCACCGTCACCTCACCCTTCCTCGGCTGGGGCGGCGCCCCCTTCGTCGATCTCCTCGAACGGCGCACGGGCCTGCCCGTCGTGGTCGAGAACGACGTGGCCGCGCTGGTCGAGTCGGAGGCGTGGTTCGGCGCCGGCCGCGGCCTCGACCGCTTCGTCGTCCTCACCATCGGCGCCGGAGTCGGGTACGGCCTGGTCCTCGGCGGCCAACTGGTCCGCTCGGGCGACGACGCCCGGGGCATCGGCCGCCGCTGGATCGTCGACCCCCACGGCCCCCTCACCCCGGACGGCGACCGCGGCAGCGCCACCGCGCTGCTCTCCATCCCGAGCATCCGCTACCAGGTCGCGGCGGCCACCGGCCGGGACCACACGTACGACGAGATCCTCACCCTCGCCGCAGCGGGCGACCCCCCGGCGGCCCGCGTGATCGACGAGGCGGCGCGCGCGCTCGGCACGGTGGTGGCGCAGATCGCCAACTTCGCCATGCCGCAGAAGATCCTGCTCGCGGGGGAGGGGGTGGGCCTGGTGGAGGTGGCGAACCCGGCGATCACCGAGGCGATCGCCGCCAACCGCCACCCGCTCGCGGAACCGGTCGCGCTGGAGACCAAGATCTCCGACTTCAACGACTGGGCCCGGGGCGCGGCGGTCCTGGCCATCAAGGTCCTGGTCCTGGGCCGGCCGAAGTAGCCGCCTGAGCGGACCTGGTGAGCGCCGCGCCGGTTCAGGGGCGGCAGCGCGGCGTGGTTCCCGGAGGTTCCTCGTCACACCGGAGCGGATCCGCGAGGGCGCGCGCCCCGGACGAACCGTTTCAGTCCAGCGCCTCGATCGCCCGCACGATCAGGGCCCGCGCCTGGGCGCCGTACACGGCCAGGCCCTGAAGCTCCTCGAACGCCTGGAGGTAGAGGGCGATTTCGGACGGCTGGACGATGTTGACGCGCGCCGACAGCAACTCCACCGCCACGAGGCTGTCGTCGAAGGCGCTGAAAGGTTCCTGTACCCAGAGCGGCCGATGCGGTGTGCTCATCGGGATCACACCCAGCGATACGGAGGGAAGGGTCCCGGCGCTGAGGAGATGGCCGAGCTGGGCGGCCATCGTGTCACTGTCGCCCAGCTGGAAACGGAGCACGTGTTCTTCCACGAGGAGTACGAAGCGGTGCCCCGCCTCGTGGATGATCTGCGACCGCTTCACACGGGCCGCAGCCGCCTCGGCTCCGTCGTCGGGGACGTCCAGCAGCCGGGCGTTCGTGCCGAGCAGGGCCCGCGCGTATCCCTCGGTCTGCAGGACTCCGGGCACCAGGGCTCTCGCGTACACGCGGAGCACCTTGGTGGACCTGTACAACGGTGTGGCGGCTTCCTGGATCTGGCGGAGACCGGTACGGGCGCGGCGTCGCCACTCCATGTAGAGCGATTCCGCGTGCAGGGACGCGGCGATCAGGTCCTCCGCCTGGTCCCCGGCCGAGCAGGTCCGGCACCAGAGGCGGATATCGGTCGGTGACGGCGGAGTCCGCGCGTTCTCGATGCGGGAAGTCTTCGCGTGGTGCCAGCCGCACACAGAGGCCAGCTCGGTGCCCGTGAGCCCCGCGTCCCTCCTGATGTCGCGCAGCCGCCGGGCGACGTTCATGCGGGCGGCCTGGGCGGAGGACGACGGGGATATGGGCACGGAGCTGGCCTACCGGGGTTCGTTCGTCAGCGGATCTCGTAGGTGCCGTGCGGGGTGGCGCGCTCCCATACGGCTTCGAACGCGTCGACGCACTGCTTGACGACGTCCGCCTCCGACCGTAGCTCCATCCTCGGCTCGGCCCAATCCCCCTCTCCGCCAAAGTGGTTGAACATGACCGAGGCGCTGTCGAAGATCCACAGATCGCTGCCGGGGAGCAGGAGGGTGGCGGCGTCACGCCGGGGCAGCCACCGCACCTGCTCGCCTGCGTGCACGTTGACGTCCGCGCCGGCGTGTTCGTAGCGGATGTAGTCGGTGACCGGCTCGGACACCACGCGGGCGCGTCGTACGACGACCCCACGTGCGGTGGCCTGACCGATCAGGCCGACCCAGGGAGCCCAGTAGGGGGACCCGGGGTCGGTGTCCCGGCGGCCGGAACGCTTCCACTCGTCGAAGTCGTCGGCCTCGTCGCCGACGCCGTAGACGTCGCGCATCTCCAGGTGGACGGCGGAGTGCTGGGCCGCCTCCAGGAGTTCCTCAAAGTTCGGTCTGCTCAGCGACATCGCACGCCTTCCTCAGCAGGGGCACCAGGCGGACGGGGATACGGATGACGCTCTCGCCGGCCGGGATCGCCTTCGCGTGTCCGGGGGCGGTGTTCTCCGCGCACTCGCTGCGCGTGGCGTCGTCCGCCGTGTAGCTCTGGATCACGATGTCCGCGGTGTCCGTGTCCACCCACGCGGTGGGCGAGCCTTCGAGCTCTGTCTCAGGATCGATGCCGATGAACTGTAAGTCCATGGTCGTGTACTCCCTCTCGGAGTGTGTGCCAATGTGCACGATTCTCGGGCAGAGCTGACGGCCCGTCAAGGACGTCAAGTAGCCATACGGTTACGTGAAAACGGCGTGCGCACATTCGTGCACATTGCTTGAGAGGGTGCGTCCCGGGCGTCTACGTTCCTGGGCATGAACGCGCGTATCCACGCAAAAAGCGGGTCCGGACAGCGATGCGCGCCAAGGGCGCCCGCAGCTCCCCGTGCGAGGACGAGGCTCCCGTACCGAGACCGCCACGCAGGCGTCGCGCGTCACTGATCCCCGCTCCGGTCGCCCATTCCCTGGCAGGAAGGCGACCGAAGCGGGTCCGTGCACCACCCGTCGCGAGGAAGGGAACGGCACATGGCCATCATCCACGCCCGACGCGGGCCGCTCGTCCAGGCGGACCCGGACAACACCGATATCGAGGACGGCGACAGCGGCGGCTCCGACCCGGCCTCGGGCTGCGGCGACAACGCCTTCTTACTGCACGTCCGTTGATCCAGGAGAAGAGGAAGAACGTGGGACGGACCATGACAGGAACCGGGCGGGTGACCGTGCTGGCGCTGTTGCACACCTGGCCCGACCGGTACGCCGTGCTCGCGTACACCACCACCGGCCACGTCGGCGACACCGCCGTCATCGGC
Organism: Streptomyces sp. NPDC059092; assembly: GCF_042756365.1. Lineage (NCBI taxonomy): Bacteria > Bacillati > Actinomycetota > Actinomycetes > Kitasatosporales > Streptomycetaceae > Streptomyces > Streptomyces sp. NPDC059092. Next base: position 12,901 of record NZ_JBHZEJ010000042.1, on the reverse strand, counting down.
CACGTACCCACATCCGCCGCGCCGGAGCTGTCGCTGATGGCGGCCGCCGCGCGGCACCATCCCGCCCGGATCTACGGTTCCGCGGGCGGGGCCGGCTTCGCCGAGGCGTGCTGGTTGATCTGCGTGGGGTGGAGCGGGCGCAGTCTGCCCAAGCCCGGCGGGCTCGAACTGTACGGCGCCGCGTGGGCGTTGGAGTGCGGCGGGACCACGGAACTCGGGCGGAACATGTACGGGCACGACCGCCTCCACGTCGGCCGGTTCTCCTTCGACGACCCGTCGCTGGCGCGTCGGGCGCGCGGCGTGTGCCCACTCGCCCAGGGGGCGGAACGGCGCCCGTGATCAGGGGCGACCGCGGGAACTTGCCGGATCCCGGCAACCTGGCGTCGGTACGGTGCTGCCGTACTCCTCCCTGATGCCCGGTCAGCGATGTGTGGCTCAATGCTCCTGGAACGAAGGGGGAATTGGGGATGATGGCGGTACGGACGGTGAGGCGGGCGGGGCCGGCCCGGCCCGGGGACGGTTGGTCGTGGGCGGTGGCCTGGAGCCTGCTCGGGGTGGTGTTCCTGGTGATCGCCGCGGCGTTGGCCAGGCCGGTGCCCGGGCAGGTCGCGGACGAGGAGGCGTTCCTGAACGCGCGGCCGTGCGACCGCGACGGGACGGCGGAGCGGACGGCGGAGGGCTCGGCGGACTGCATGCGCACGATCCACGGGACGGTGCTCTCCGTCGAGACGGTCAAGAGCGGCAAGGTGACGGTCTTCCGCGTGCGGCTGAGGGACCCCGTACCGGCCCCCGCCGACCGGCCGCTGGACCTCGATGTGCACGGCGAGCTGTCGGAGCGCGTCGGGCCGGGGGACGAGGTGGAGGTCACCACCTGGCGGAACGTTCGGGTCTCCGTACGCCATGACGGGCTCGGCGAGACGCTGCCCGGGTTGCCGGACGAGAAGGCCACCATGCTCGCCGGGTTCGCGCTGACCGGGGTCTGGTCGGCGGTCCTGGCCTTCTTCGCCGCGTTCGGCAGCGCCCGGCGGGCCCGCCGCCGTGCCGCCGGACGCGCTTTCGCACCCCGGGTCCCGTTCGGCGTGGCGCAATGCGTGGGTGTGGTGGCCGTACCGCTCATCGTGGCGTACGGCACCGGCCTCGTCTGGGACGCCTGGACGTCGGTGGCGGCGACCGTGGTCCTCGGGGCCCTGCTGGCGGTTCCGGTCACGATCGCCGGACTGCTCTGGCACCGCGACGAGCCGCGCACCGCACCCGACACCGCCGACCGGCCGGCCGGCGGGGCCTGAGAGCCGGGGCGGGCCCAACTCGCCGCCCCGACCGGTCCGCTTGGGTTACGGGAGTGCCGGTTCGGCGGGGGAGGGCGGGCAGTGGCAGTGGTCCGGGACGGGCGGAGCGATCAGTCCTCGAATTCGTGGCGGACGCGGCGCGACGGGCTGAAGGTGTAGAGGTCGAGGACGCCGGGCGGCTCGGCGAGGCCGGGGCCGCCGTTCGCGACCCAGGTGGTGATGTCGGTGGCGGCGCCGGGGTCGTTGACCTGGCCGAGCCAGACCGGTCGTCCGCCGGCCTCGCGGCCTTCGGCGGAGGGCTGGATGACGATGACGTTGGCGCGCTCGCACGCGTCCAGGCAATCGGTCCGCCGGACCCTGGCGACTCCGGCCAGCCGCGTGCGCAGATCGGTGAGCTGGGCTTCGTGGTCCAGACGCGGCACCTTGGCCGGGGTGCCGCAGCAGCAGCCGCGGCACACGGTGACGGTGGGCCTGCCCGCCCCCGGGCCGGGGGCGGCCTTCTGGGTGCGGCGGCTCACCGTACGTCCTGTGCGGCGCGGTGCCGGACGGCGTCGCGCGGCGGACGCGGGCCGTTCAGGCCGACGACGGTCGCGCCCTCGTGGCCGAGGACACCGAGCGGCGTGCGGGCGAGCGGCGTGTGGGCGACGAAGCCGATGCCGGGCTGTCTCATTCCCTCTCCCGTTCGAGGAAGGCGTGTTCGAGGAGGGCCCGGAACGCGCGCGGGCCGGCCGGTGACGTGTTGGACGGTGTCGGTGATGTGGTCCTCCGCGCCCTCCGCGATGGCACGGTCCATGCCGGCCAGCATAGCGGCGAACTCCGGCGGCACCTCGGTCGTGAGGCGGTCGCGCATCTGCTCGTAGGAGAGCCGGTGGTGGTCCACGGGCCGGCCGGTGACCTGGGTGAGGGTGGTCGCGATGTCGTCGTAGCTGAGCGCCTCCGGCCCGGTGAGGACGAGATCGGTGTTGGGGGCATCTGCGTCGGTCAGGGCATGGACGGCGACCGCCGCGATGTCCTCGGCGTCGACGAAGCCGACCCGGCCACTCCCGGTCGCGGTCCGGATGGTGTCCTCTTCACGGATGCTCACGGCGTGCGCGTGTGTGCCGGTGAGGTTCTGCGTGAACCACGACGGCCGCGGCACCGCCCACTGTTCGAACAGACCGGGCAGGGCCTGGTGCACCATTCCGACCGCCGGGCCGCCCTCGGGGATGGCCGAGGAGCTGAGGAGCACCGCACGGCGCACGCCGGCGGTGCGGGCCTGCCGGAGGAACGGCAGCATGACCGCCGCCGGGTCGGTGTCGCCCACGGGCGGTATCAGGTAGACGCGGTCGGCTCCGTCGAGGGCGGTGGCGTGGGTGGCGGGTTCGTACCAGTCGAAGGCGACCGGCTCCGCGCCGGGAACGGTGGCGGCCCGACGGCTGGCGGCCTTGACGCGGTGGCCGGCGGCTGTCAGCCGCGCGGCGGTGCGGCTGCCGGTGGTGCCGGTGGCGCCGATGACCAGAGTGGTGCCCGTGGTCGTCATCGGCTGCTGCGAGAGCCCGGAAGGCGTCACCATGGCCGCTGTCGCGGCGGCGGCCGACGTCGGCAAAGGCACGCTCTTCCGGGCCTTCGGTGACCGCCCCGGCCTGCTCCGCGCGCTGTACGAGGCGCGGCTGGAACCGGTCAGGGAGGCCGTCGAAGCCGGACCGCCGCCCCTGGGCCCCGGGACTCCGCCGCTGGAGCGCGTACCCGCCCTGCTCGACACCCTCCTGTGCTTCAAACTCGACAACCGCCGCCTCATGCTGGCCCTGGAGGAGAGCGGGAGCGGCAGCCCGTACCAGGCGGATCATTACGGGCGTTGGCACGGCCTGCTCGACGCCATGCCGGGGCAGATCCCCGGTCTGACCGACAGCGACTTCGCCGCTCACGCCTGCTCGCCGCCACCCGAGCCGATCTTGTCGAGCGGCTGGCCGGGCACGATGGTGTGCCGCGCGAAAGGATGCGGGCGCAACTGGCGAACTTCACCGCCAGGGTCCTGGGCTCCGGCCCCGTACGGGGCCTGGCGGGCGAGGGCTGACCGAGGGCGGGGGAACCGGCCACGAGGGCGCTTGCCGATCGCTCCGTCGCCGGCGCTGCGGAGCCGCGGTGATCATGGCGTGATCAGTGAGCCCCGTACGTCCGGGTAGTCCACCTCGTCGGGCAGTTGGTAGCCGAGAGCGGTCAGCCGCCTCGCGACCTCCGCCGGGCTCATGCCCGTCAGGCTGGCGCTGCGCAGGACGTTCTCCAGGTGGACGTCGTCACGGTACGAACGGTCGACCGCCGCCAGCAGCCGGATGTCCTCCGGGTCCACGACGGCCGGAAGCTTCGCGTTCTCGTGCAGCCGGTGACCCAGCGCGGTCAGCCGCTCGGCGACGTCCGCCGGGGTCCGCCCCGTGACGAGGGCCGCGCGCAGGATGTGGCGCGTCCGGAGCCCGACGACGGTGTTCTTCTCCAGCCAGGGTGCGCGGCCGTCGAGGTTGTCGCTGAGGAGGATGAGGTCGTCGGCCTCCGGAGTGTCGGGCACCGCCTCGTGACGGTAGCCCAGCTCCGTCAGCCGGGCGGCGATGTCCGCCGGAGGGCGTCCCAGCCGTTCCGCGGCAGCGAGGATGTGCCCGGTGGGCGGCCACCGGTACAGCCAGCCGTCACCGAACCTTCCCGGAGAGCTGAGGAACAGCTCGTCCTCCGGGGCGGGTGTGTACGGCAGCCGGATACCGAGGGCGAGCAGCCGCACGGCGGTGGCGTACGGGCTGCGCCTCAGGCGGGAGGCGACGTGCAGTACATGGGACGCGGCGACCTCTTCGTCCCAGTCGAGCCACCTCCCGTAGATACCCGGGTCGGTTCTGATCAGCACGGCGTCACCGCTGCGGAAGGATTCGGGCAGCGGGTGGCCACTGCCGCCGAGCCGGTAGCCGAGAGCGGTCAGCCGGCGGGCGATCTCGGCGGGGCCCCGGTCGGTCCTGACCGCCGAGACGAGTATCTGTTGCAGGGACACCGGCTCGGCGATGTCGAGCCGGACGATGGCGTAGTGCGAGTTCGCGTCTTTGATCAGCGGGAGGTCGTCGGGGCCCACGGTGTCGGGCAGGGGGGCTTCGGGGCGCTGGATATCGGCGTATCCGAGGGCGGTCAGCCGTGCCACGACTGCGGCGGGGCGCCACCTCAGCTCGACCGCGGCGAGCAGCACGTGCCCGTACGGGACCGGCAGTTCGGGATCGAGCGGGTTGGCCCGGGGGCGGAGGCCGTTCTTGACGATCCGGTCGTCCGGGTCAGGGTCCGGGGCCGGGGAGGTGGAGGCGGAGGGGGAGCCGGCGGCTCGGGACATCGTGCGGCCTTTCGCTTGGGGTGGGAGGAGGGCAGGGGGAGGGTGCGCGGCGCGGGCGGGAACCGGGCCGGTTCAGGGACCCGGCGGGCTCAGGTACCGGCTTCCGCCGTCATTCCGCCACCGCGATGTACCGGCCGTGCTCCTGGCCCCATTCGGGGACGCCCCCGTCGTCCTGCTGCCGCGCGGTCAGGTCCACGCGAACCCCCTCCGGTTCCAGCTCCGTCCAGATCCGCAGCATCATGGCGTCGCTGAGGAAGTGGTGCGAGAGGTCCAGCTCCCGCAGGTGGGTGAGCGGCTGGCCGTGCAGCAGCGCCTCGACGCCCTCGTCGCTGAGCATGCCCATCGACAGGCTCAGCGAGGTGAGCTGGGCCACCACCGGCGCGGCGGCCAGCGCGGCGGCCAACTCGTCCTGGATCGGGCTGTTCTGCAGCCCCAGGTGGCGCAGTGCGGGCTTGCCCGCGCCCCTGAGCAGCGGCGCCAGGTCCTCGACCGTGGTTCCGCCGCCGTAGTTCTCGTCGCCCAGCCACAGCTCAAGGCGCTCCAGCGACGGCAGTGCGGAGGCGGCGATCTGCGCCGCCCCGGACGGGGGCAGCCCACCGGACTCGACGCGCAGCACCCGCAGGTTCTCGTGGCCCGACTCGGGGAACTCCAGGCCCTCTCCGCCGCGTACGGCCAGCTCCCGGAGGCCGGGGAACGCGTCCAGGACGGGCGCGATGTCACCCAGGTACATGGTGGAGATCATGTCCTCGTCGTCCTCCAGATCGCCGAGGAAGAGCCCTTCGAGTCCGGTCAATCGGGGTGCCAGGGACATCAGTTCGTCGGTGCCGCGCCCTCTCTCACCGTCGTACCAGGGGAAGCCGAGTACCACCGCCCGGACCTTCTCCGGCGCGACCCTCTCGGTGAACCGCGCCATATAGGCTTCGGTGCGCGCCCAGAAGTCGTTCTCGTGGGGCATCTCCTCGCACTGGAGACGCCAGGCCACGGAGCCGGGATCGGGCAGATCCTCGGGACTCACATCCGGCGAGAAGGTGAAGGCCGGCAGTCCGTAGAACTGCTCGACGTGGTGCACGTAAGACACGGTCTGGCTCCTGACGCTCCGAATCCGGTCACTGCTGGCTGTGTTCTACCAGCCGCCTCTGACAGCGGTGTCGCACAGCGGTGCCGGACGACGGTGCCGGACAGCGGAGTTCGGGCTACCGGGTCTCCGTGGGGTGTGAGGGCACGGGGGAGAGCGCTGTCTTCAGGTCCGCCCTTCTGCGGATGCCGAGTTTCCGGTACGTGCTGGTCAGATGGGTCTCCACCGTGCGCTTGGCCAGGTGCAGCAGTTCGGAGATCTCCGCGTTCGTGCTGCCGTCCGCCGCCAGAGCCGCTATCCGGCGTTCGCTCGCGGTGAGGGAGCGCGTGCCGGTGAGGGGGGCGTTCCTGCGGCGGGCGCCGCTGGCCTGAAGGGCCGCCTCCGCCATGGCCAGCAGGCGCGGCGCCGCGAGGCGTTCCGCCGTCGCCGCCGCCTCGCGGAGCAGCGGGCGGGCCCGGCCGGGGCGGCCCGCCGCGATGAGCTGGCGGCCGTGGGCGACGAGGGCGTGGACCAGTTCGGTGTCGAGCGGGGTGTTGCGCAGGGCGTCGACGGCCTCGGCGGTGAGTTCCAGGCCGCGCCGGCCGCCGGTGGCCGCGCCCAGGACGCGCAGCGCCCGGCCCCGTACGCGCGGGGTGTTCCACACGGTCGCGTACCGGTGTTCCACCTCGGCGAGCGCCAGTGCCTCCTGCGGCTGCCCCAGGGCGAGATGGCACTCGGCGGCGGCCGAGCGCCACGGCGTGACGATCGGGCTCTCCACGTCCCGGCCGAGCTGGCGCCTGCCGCATTCCAGGAAGTCGGCCAGGGCGCCCGCGGGGTCGCCGTCGGCGGCCCGCAGGACGCCGCGCGCGTACAGGAACCGGTTCAGCTCCCAACTGTCGTGTGCCTCACTGACATTGACGCCTTCGACCAGGCGCCTCGCCTCTGCGGCGCGGCCGAACTCGACAAGCGCCAGCACCCGGTGGGCCAGGAAGTTGGTGGGCCCGGCGCGTGGGGTGTCCTCCGGGGGCGGGGCGGCGCCGGCCGTCTCCTCCAGTACGCGCGCGTACTGGCCGCGCCCGGCGGCGCTGTCCATCCGTACGTTCAGCAGGGAGTCGTGGACCGGGTGCAGCGGCGACAGCCGGTGCTCGGTCAGCCCGGCCCTGACCAGCCGCTCCGCGTCGTCCGTCGCGTCCGCCCACTGGGCCACGGCGGCGGCCGTACCCAGCAGGTACGGCACCAGCAGCGGGTCCTCCGGCGCCGTCAGCAGCCGCCGGATCTGCTGGGAGGCCCAGTCGGCGGAGATCAGCCCGGCCGTCGCCTCGTACCGGATGAGCAGGGTCCTCACGGCCGGACTCATCCGTTCCGGGAAGCGTGCGGCGGTCTCGCGCAGCCGGGCGTAGACCTCGCGCCGTATCTCCGGGTCGTGGTCGGCGAGGAGCGCGGACGCGGACTGGACGGTACGGGCCAGGACCGGCTCGTCCTCCAGGGTCCCCAGGCCGCCCAGGACGTCGAACGCCGCGCGCGGCTCGCCCCGGTGGGCCAGCGCCGTGCCCAGCGTGACCGCCGTCATGACGCGCTCCCTGGGCCGTTCCTGGAGGCGCAGCGCCTCGGCGAGCCGGGATATCCCCGCCGACCGTACGGTGGCGAACTCCAGCGCGCCGAGTTCGGCCAGGATCGCCGCCCTGCGCTCGCGGGGCAGCGGTTCGTCGAGGGCGCGGCGCAGACAGGCGACCGCGTCGCCGGTCCTGCCCTCCCTGACCGCGACGGACGCGGCGTCCAGCAGGGTCTGCGGCACCCAGCCCGCGCCGTCGGGCGGCGTACGCAGCAGATGCGCGGCGACCGCCCTGACCCGGTCGCCCCGGCGGCGGCGCAGTTCGGCGGCGCGGCGGTGCACGGCCTGGCGGTGCGAGCGGGGCCAGCCGTCGAGGACGGCCTCGCGCAGGAGCGGGTGGGCGAAGCGCGGGCCGCCGTGGGCGGGATCGCGGCGCAGTACGCCGAGCCGGACCATGGCGGTGAGCCAGCCGGCGACACGGGAGGGGTCGGCCCAGGTCACTTCGGCCAGGAGGCTGCCGAGGTCGTCCTCCTGGAGGGTGGGGCGGAGGGTGGTGGTGGGCGTCTGACCGTCCCGCGGAGGCTCGTGCCGTTCCCCGGGGGCGTGCGCGTCCTCCAGTTCCGCCAGCGTCCTGGCCACCGTCGCGGTACCGGGCCCCGCGCTCTCCAGCCACCACGACACGGCCGCCACGAAAGCCCCCGGATACAGCTCGGCGCAGCTCGTCGGCAGCCGTACGCCGTGCCCGGCGCCCCGGTCCCCGCCGTCCCCGCCGTCCCCGCCGTCTCCCCTGTCCCCTCCGTCCCCTTCGTTCCTTTCGTACGCCCGGTCCGCGTCCGGGTACACCGCCCGCAGGTCGTCCAGCAGGGCCCGCAGCAGCAGCGGGTTGCCCGCGCCCGCCCGTACGCACCCCTCCACCCACTCCGCGGAGACGGCCGGCGCGTCCGCGCCGCCGCGTATCAGCGTCTCGGCCGCCGCCCGGCTCAGCGGCGCCAGCGCGTGCGAGCCGACCACGGCGGGCGGCAGGGCGTGCGCCAGACCCGGTGACGGGGGCGCGATGTCGTACTGGCCGCGTTCGCTCACCACGATCAGCACCCGCAGCCCGGCCATCCTGCGCGCGCCCTCCGTCAGCCAGCGCCGGGAGGACTGGTCGGCGAGGTGGACGTCGTCCACGGCGACCAGCAGCGGCTGCTCCGCCGCGTACGCGCACAGCCGCTGCCACAGCCGTCCCGCGGACACCATCCCCGGGACGCCGTCGTCGGGGCCGAAGTCGGCGGGCGGGCAGAGGAGTTGCCGCACCAGGGCGAAAGGGCTCCCGGATCCGTCGGCGGAGGCGTGCGCCCGCAGCACCCGCATGCCGAGCCGCGCGCCCAGGTCGGCGGCGGCTTCGAGCAGCGTGCTGCGCCCCGTACCGGTGGGCCCGCGGAACACGACCAGCCGGCCGGAGCCGTCCAGCGCGCGCCCGGCTTCGAGGGCGAGCAGGTCGAGCGCGGCCTCGCGTTCGAGCAACGCGGGAAGGGGGGAAGGGTGAGAATGCAGAGGTGGGCGCATGAGTGGGGGTGGGGGTGTCCTCGGGAACGGGGTGGTGGCGTGGTCAGGACGGGCGTCCGGACCGGTGCCCCGGTACACGTTCGATGCCGCGGTCATGGGTAACCTCCCGCCGATCTCGTGGTCGTTCTCGTGGTGGGCCACGGTTGTGGCCTCCGCACTGACAGAGGGACGGTGGGAGGAGATTGTTCCGCTAACGCAAGGACGTAAGGGAATGGTTCTCCGTACCCCGGCCAGAATCCCGGTCGAGGTCCACGCATCGGACCCGCTCTCCCTCGCAGGAGCCGCCAGCCAACTCCGCAGACAGCCGGAGATAGAGCTGGTCGAGGAGGCCGCGGGGCGGCCGGGAACGGTCGCGGTCCTGCTCGCCGAGGCGCTGGACGAACCCACCCTGTCCCGGCTGAGGCGGCTGATCAGGGCGGACGGCACCCGGGCCGTTCTCGTGACGAGCCTGATCCGCGAGGCCGAACTGCTCCAGGTGATCGAGTGCGGCGTCGGCGCCATCGTCTGGCGGCGCGAGGCCACCGGCCACCGGCTCCTCCAGGCGGTCCTGGCGGCCTCGCGCGGCGACGGGGACCTGCCCTCCGACCTGCTGGGGCGGCTGATCGCGCAGGTCGGTACGTTGCAGCGCGGCACGACGAACGTGCCGGGCGCCCCCGCGGCGGGTCTGTCACCGCGCGAGGTGGATGTGCTCCGGCTGGTGGCCGAGGGTATGGACACCGGGGAGATTGCCAGCAAACTGTCGTACTCCGAACGCACCGTCAAAAATGTCATGCACGGTCTGACGACCCGTTTGCAACTCCGGAACCGCGCCCATGCCGTGGCCTATGCCTTGCGGGAAGGCTACATCTGATGGGTGGGACCTGAGTCAAGGTTCTCGGGGGCAGAGGAGCATGCCCCTTGATCGTCCCGCCCGTGCCTCGTGAAGTGGATGCCTCACGGTCCACGATCACGTGGGGTCTGTCGTGCTGTCACACCGGCGCGCCGAGGGCCGTGCCGAGGGGTGTACGGGTATCGCCGCGGACCGGCGCGCGTGACCGGCCGCCACCGCCCGCCACCGACAACTGCCCGACCCCCTGACTGCCTGCCCCCTGAGCGACCGGCTCCCGACCGCCCGACCCCCTGACTGCCCGAGTGAGCGACCACCCATGAGTGACCGACCGGCGACGACGTCGATGTGAAGGGCTGCACACCGTGATCCACGAGGTGGACGATGTCCTCAAGCGCCTGCTGACCGGCGGCTCCCTCGCCGGGTCCGGCGTCGAGGTCGCCTTCGACGCCCCGACCCGCGACTGGGCGGCCCGCCAGAACGCCCCCATCATCGACGCGTACCTCTACGACATCCGCGAGGACACCCGGCGGCGCGAGCGCGGCGCCGCGGCCGTACGCGACGACCGGGGCATCGTCCTCAAGCGGCGTGAGGCGCCGCGCTGGTTCCGGCTGGCGTACCTCGTCACCGCCTGGACCAAGCGTCCGCAGGACGAGCACCGGCTGCTCTCGGCCGTACTGGCCACGCTCCTGCCGCGCGAACTCCTTCCGCCGCAGGAACTCTCCGGCTCGCTGGCCGAGCTGGGGCTCACCATCCCGTTGTCCGTCGCGGGGCTGCACACCGAGGCGCGCTCGCTCGCCGACATCTGGTCGGCGCTCGGCGGCGAACTCAAGCCGTCGCTCGACGTGGTGATCACCGCGCCCTTCCCGTCCTTCCCGGAGTACGCCGTCGGCCCGCCGGTCACCGAAGGCGCGGGCGTACGGGTCCGGGCCGTGGACGGCTCGCTGGAGGACAGCGGCGAGCGGTTCCACCTCCCCCGGCACCTGGCCAACGGCTCGGGCAAGGGCATGGGCTCCGGTATGGGCATGGGCAAGGGCAAGGCCGCCGGCAAGGGCAGAGGCCCGGGCGCGGGCACGAAGGAATGACGGAATTGAACGAGGTAACCCCGCTGCTCGAACGGCTGACCGGGCTGCGCGAGCGCGTGGCGCGGCTGGTCGAGCACCGCAGCGCCGACGACCCGACGGCCACGGACCCCATGCGGGGGCTCTACCTGCCGAAAGAGGCGATCCGGCGGCTGCTCTCCCTGCCCCCGGGGATGGCGGACCCGACCGGCACGGCGGATACGACGGGCGCGACAGGTACGGCGGACGCGGCCGGCGAGGCCGACGCGCCCGACCGGCTTCACCGCCTCGCACAGCGGCTGCGCCTCAGCGAACTCGACACCGGGATCCTGCTGATCGCCCTCGCGCCCGACCTCGACCGGACCTTCGAGGGGCTGTACGGCTACCTCAACGACGACGTCAGCCGCCGCCGGGCCTCGACCGGGCTCGCGCTCGACCTGTCCGGCGTGCCCGCGCACTCCGCCGCCGGGCGGGCCAGGTTCCACGCGTCGGCTCCGCTGGTCTCGCTGGGGCTGCTCATCGTGGAGGAGCCCGAGCGGCCTTTCCTCAGCCGCTCCCTGCGCGTGCCCGAGCGGGTGGTGGCGCATCTGCTGGGCGACGACACCGCGGACGCGGTGCTGGACGGAACGGTCAGGCCGCTTCCGTACACCGGGACGGAGTCCGCGGCCGACCCCGGGAGCGACGGTCTTGTCCGCTTGCTGGCCGCGCGGCTCGCGGCCGGCCCCTGCACGGTCTACCTGCGAGAACACCGCGAGGGCGACGGGCTGAGCTGCGCCGCCGCCGCCTTCGGCGCGGCCGGGATCGGCGCGCTGCACCTGACGCCCCCGTCGGGGGGCCGGCCGCAGGGTGAGCGGCCCCCCGGGGAACACCCGCCGAGGGAGGACGTCCCGTACGCCGAGGTGCTGCGCGAGGCGCGGCTGTCCGGCCGCGCCGTCGTCGTCACCTCGCTGCCGGAGAGACCGCAGGAGCTGATACGGGCGCTGTCGGCCGGTGATGTGACGGTCCTGCTGACGGGGACGCGTCCGTACGACCCCCACTGGTGCGACAACGGGGGGCCGGGCGGCGAACCGCTGGTGCTGGACGCGCCCCGGCAGCGTGCGGGCAACCTGGAGGCGTGGACGGTGGCGCTGGGCGGCGCCGTGAAGACGGAGGGCGGGGCCGGGGCGGAGGCGGGGACGGAGCTGGGCTTCGACCTGACGCCGGTCGTCGCCGCGTACCGCCTCGGACGCGAGGGGATCGACCGCGCGGCCCGCGCGGCGCTGGACCTCGCGGCGTTCGACGGTACGCCGCTGTCGGCGGCGCACGTACGGCTCGCCGCCCGCCAGCAGTCCGCGTCCGGCCTGGAACAGCACTCCCGGCGGATCCGCCCCGACGTCACCTGGGACGACCTCGTCCTGCCGGAGAAGCCGCTGGCGCAACTGCACGAACTGGCCGTGCGCTCCCGCAACCGCGAGCGTGTCCTCGGTGACTGGCGGCTCAGCGCGGGCGGCGGACGCGGCCGGGGCGTGCTGGGGCTGTTCGCGGGCGGATCCGGTACGGGGAAGACACTCTCCGCCGAGGTGGTCGCCGCCGAGCTGGGCCTGGACCTGTACGTCGTGCAGCTCTCGTCGATCGTGGACAAGTACGTCGGTGAGACGGAGAAGAACCTGGAGCGGATCTTCACCGAGGCCGACCGCACGGACGCGGTCCTGCTCTTCGACGAGGCCGACGCCGTCTTCGGCAAGCGCTCGGAGGTGAAGGACGCCCACGACCGCTACGCGAACATGGAGAGCGCCTATCTGCTCCAGCGGCTGGAGTCGTTCGACGGGATCGCGCTGCTGACGACCAACCTGCGCGGCAACATCGACGAGGCGTTCACCCGGCGGCTGGACCTCGTGATCGACTTCCCGTTCCCCGACCAGCCCCAGCGCCTCGCGCTCTGGCGCCACAGCCTCGTGCACGTTCCCTGCGCCGACGACATCGATCCGTCGGCGTGCGCGCGGGACTTCGAGCTGGCGGGCGGTTCGATCCGCAGCGCGGTCGTCACGGCCGCGTACGGGGCGGCGGGGCGGGGCGAACCCGTGACCAACGCCGACCTGCTGGCGGGCGCGCAGCGCGAGTACCGCAAGGCGGGCCGGCTGGTGCTGGACGACGTGGACTGGTAGGCGACTTCGCCGGAGCCGTCCCTTCCCGCCCCGGTGACGCTCCGCCCCGCCGTCCCGCCCCGCCCCGGTGACGGCTCCGCCCCGCCGTCCGTGTCC
>NZ_JBHZEJ010000041.1:0-72430 GCF_042756365.1 Streptomyces sp. NPDC059092 | reverse complement strand
TCGGTTCGCAGCGGGTTGATCTCCGAGACGGCGCCTACGAACGTGGTCTTGCCCACGCCGAAGCCGCCCGCCACCACGATCTTCGCGCTGGTGGTTGAGCGGGCCGCACCGCCGCTAGAGCTTGCGAAGTCCACTGAGCACCCTTTCGAGCAGTGTCACGTCCGGCTGGCCACCGGTGGCCTCGTCGCCACCTGGCTGATGGATGGCGACGAGGCCCGCCTCCGCCAGGTCGGCGACGAGGATCCTGGCCACGCCGAGGGGGATGGAGAGGAGCGCCGAGACTTCGGCGACCGATTTGATCTCGAAACACAGTTGGCAGATCCGCTGGTGCTCGGGCAACTGCCCCTGCAACTGGGACGGATCAGCCGTCGTACTGACCAGCGCCTCGATGGCGAGCTGGTATCGCGGCCGGGTCCGGCCGCCGGTCATGGCGTACGGGCGCACCAACGGATTGTGTGGGCCCATGGAAGGCTCGGCTTCCGGGGAGCGCCTCGGCTGCACCGGCTGGATGCGCGGCCGCCGAGGCTCGTCGTACTCGTACTGCGGTGGCGGGGGAGGGGGTTGGTACGGCTGCCGCTGCGGTCCGCCGCGCCCGCCGTCCTGCCCGCCGTGGCCCGGTCCGCCCTGGTCGTGACTCGGCTCGCCCTGTCCACCGCCCCGCTGTCCGCTGGGCGTGGAGGGAAAGTTGAACCGGTTCTGGGCATACTCACCCGGAGACCGGGGGCCTGCGTCATAGGGATGCCCGCCTGGGGGTGTAGCCACGTTTCCTCCTCCGACTGCCGGGGCGCCGGGCCCGATCCTGGCGGACCTGTGAAATCCGCGCCACCGCACCCTAATGGTGCGGCGGCGAACAGCGCACTGTCTGTCAGTTCAGCAGACTTCCCTGGAGCTCGGCGCGCAGGTCCGGTGTGAGAACCGTTCCGGCGCGGTCGACCAGGAGGGCCATCTCGTAGCCGACCAGGCCGATATCGGCCTCGGGGTGGGCGAGAACGGCCAGCGAGGAGCCGTCGGAGATGGACATGAGGAAGAGGAAACCGCGCTCCATCTCGACGACGGTCTGGTTCACGGCCCCGCCCTCGAAGATCCGGGAGGCCCCCGCGGTCAGCGAGGTCAGACCCGAGGCGACGGCCGCGAGCTGATCGGCGCGGTCGCGCGGGAATCCTTCGGACATGGCCAGCAGGAGTCCGTCGGCGGAGACCACCACCGTGTGGGACACCCCAGGGGTGTTGTCCACAAAGTTGGTGATCAACCAGTTCAGATTCTGCGCCGCCTGGCTCATCGGGCTCACACTAACGCTCCTGGTTGTAGGTACTGCCCGGGCCGTGGCCCGGTCCGTTCGTGTCCGCTCCAGCGTTGCGGCCCCGCTCGACGCCGCGCCGCAGGTTGCTCAACCTGCCCCGGATGTCCTCCGGGGCGCGGGAGACCTGGGGGCCGCTGTGCGTGTTCTGCTCCGCGGCGCCCTCGACCAGGTTGGCCTTGGGCACGCGGCGCGGCAGACCGGACGAGGTGACGCCGCCGGCCTTGGGCTCGCGCAGCTTCTCCGCACGGTGCCAACGCTCGTCGTTCCTCGCACGCCAGTCGTCCGAACCGGGCGTCTCCGCCGGTCCGTTGCCCTGGCGCCCGGCACCGCTCTGCCCACTGCCGTTCTGCCCACTGCCGTTCTGCCCGGCGCCGTCGCTCCGGCCGTCGGGACGGCCGTTGATCCGGTTCTCGCCGGGGCCGTCGCTCGGAAGATCTCCGTCGCCGCGGCCCGTGTCCTGCTCAACGCTCTGCCCGTCCCGGAAGTTGCCCGAAGGCGTGCTCCCGCCGTTCAGCGCCGTCGAAGAAGTCTGTCCGGCCGGCTGTCCTTCGCCCTCACCGGCGGGCTGCCAGGACGCCGGCGACTGCGGCTGGCCGCCGCCACGGCGCGGCAGACCCGCGTCCGTCAACGCGTGACTGGCGCTCGGGGAGGGACCCGGACGGTTCAAGCCTACGTTGTCCCGGGCGTTCCCGGGAGCGCCGAGGCCCGATTCCGGTTCGGCCGGACGCTCGGAATCGTACGTACCGGGGTAGGTACTCTGATCGGCCCACTCGCCCTGGTGAGGCGGGGGGTTGAACAGATTCTCGTACGTGCCCTCGGCGCCCTGTGCGGCGGGGTACGGAGACTCCGCATAGCCCTGCTGCGCCGGGGACCCCTGCGGGGGCGGAAAGGCGTCGGACGGCGGGAACGCGTCGGACTGCTGGTACGTGCCGGGCGCGCGGTACTCCTCGAACGCGCCCGTGGCGAACTGGGCGCCCGCCGGGGGGAAATCGGCCCCGGGGGACGGGAACTCCGCCCCGGGCGGGGGCTGCTGCGGTGCGTAGCCCGCCTCGTACGACGTCTGCCCCTGCGCGTACCCGCCGTCGGCCCCACCGCGGTACTGGCCGTCCACCTGGTCCTGGAACAGCGGCTGGTCGCCCGCGGCGCCCTCGGGGGGCGTTCCGAGGGCCGCACGCCGCTCCTCGCGCTTGAGCGAGCGGTTGACGGAGTCGAGCGGCGCCGGCTGATCGGCCTGCGGCTGCTGCTCGTACCGCGAGTCGTCGAAGCCCAGCTCCGCCGCCGTCAGCATCGGAGAGGCATGGAAGGCCTGCTGCTCCGGCTCGGGGAGGTTCGGCTGGTCCGGCATGATCTGCGAGACGGTGAAGTCCTCGCCCTGGCCGGGGGCGCCGCCCCCGCCGCCGTGCGTGATCGCGTCCGGCAGCATGACCAGCGACGTCGTGCCCGCCTGCTCGCCCGAGGGGCGGAGCTGGACCCGTACCCCGTGCCGGTCGGCGAGCCGGCCGACCACGAACAGGCCCATGCGCTGGGAGACCGTGGCGTCCACGGTCGGCGGGTTGGCCAGCTTGTGGTTGATGTCGGCGAAGTCCTCGGCGGTGAGGCCGATGCCCTTGTCGTGGATCTCGATCATCACGCGGCCGTCGGGCAGCCGGGTCGCGGTGACGCGGACCTTCGTCTGCGGCGAGGAGAACGTGGTGGCGTTCTCCAGCAGCTCGGCGAGCAGATGCACGAGGTCGGTGACGGCCTGGCCGTGGATCTCCGTCTCCGGGACCCCGGACAGTTCGATGCGCTCGTACGACTCCACCTCGGAGGAGGCGGCGCGCAGGACGTCCACCAGCGGCACCGGCTGGTTCCAGCGGCGGCCGGGCTCCTCGCCCGCGAGGACCAGCAGGTTCTCGCCGTTGCGGCGCATGCGTGTGGCGAGGTGGTCCAGCTTGAAGAGGTTGTCGAGCTGGTCCGGGTCGCCCTCGTTGTTCTCCAGGTCGGAGATGAGGGTCAACTGGCCCTCGATCAGCGACTGGTTCCGACGTGAGAGATTGGTGAAGATCGCGTTGACATTGCCGCGGAGCATCGCCTGCTCGGCGGCGAGCCGCACCGCCTCGCGGTGGACCTGGTCGAAGGCGCGGGCGACCTCGCCTATCTCGTCGCGCGAGTCGATCGGGATGGGCTGCACCCGGGTGTCGACCCGGCCGGGCTCGGCCCGCGAGAGCTGGTCGACGAGCATCGGCAGCCGCTGCTCGGCGATCCCGAAGGCGGCCGTACGCAGCGACAGCATCGACCGGCTCAGCTGCCGGGCCATGATCCCGGCCAGGACGAAGGCCGCCAGCAGGGCGATCAGCACGATCGCGCCGTTGGTGATCGCGTCGTTCCGCGCGTTGCCGGCGATCGAGGACGCCTCGGAGACGGCCTTGTCGACCAGGTCCGTCTCGATCGTGTTGTACCCGTCGAACTTGGCGGTGGAGGCCGCCATCCACGTCTCCGGGGTGACCCCGCGCTCGGCCAGCTTCTCCGGACTGTCACCGGTGGCGATCGCCGCCACCATGCCGTCGTAGAGGGAGCCGTCCTTGCTCGGCGGGGCGGTGAACTCCTTGCCCTCCGCGGCGGCCTGCTGCTGCGCGGCGGCGAGCTTCTTGGCCGCCTCGGCGGCCTGCCCCTTCATGACCTCCTGGAGCTTGACCGCGTCCGCCTGGGTGCCACCGGAGACGTACTCGCCGACGGCGATGTCCTCCAGGTAGGCGTACGAGGAGAACGCGATCGTCTGGCCGCTCTTGACGTCGGCCTTCTGGCTCGGCCTGACCAGCAGGTGCGTGCCGATGGAGCGCTGCAGCGACTCGGCGCCCTTGGCCAGCCCGATGGCGTAGACCGTACGGCCGTAGCTGGTGATGTTCCCGGTGCCGAGGCCGAGTTCGTTGGCGAACTCCATGAGGGTGTGCTCCAGCGGCACGTACGCCTCTTCGGTGGCCACGGGGCCGCCGTTGCCGCCGCTCTTGTCCGGGGTCTCGACCCCGGCGGTGAAGGCGGTCTTGCGGATGCTCTCCAGCGTGGGCTCCACGCTGCGGAACAGCCCGAGGCGGCGTTCGAGGCCCTGCTCGGCGGGCATGTCACGGACGGCCAGGTCGAACTTCTTCTTCGCCGCGTCCGTGGCCGCGTAGCTCTGGGCGACGATCCGCGCGTCCCGCTTGTTGGTGAGCAGGGACTGCGCGGTGAGGTCACGTTCGTCGAGTACCGCGTGTCCGTACTCGGACGCGGCCCGCACGACGAGGGCCGTCTTCTCGGCGTCCTCGGCCGCCTGCCAGGTGTCGACGGAACCCTTGACCTGGAAACCGCCCATGACGAGGCCGACCAGGACGGGCACGAGGAGAATCGCGTACAGCCGGGTGGTCACCCGCCAGTTGCGCGGGGAGAACCGGCTGGAGCTGCCGGCCGCCGGGGGCGGGCCGGTCGTGACGGCAGGCGCCGCCGCGCGCGGCGGCGGGGTGAAGTTACCCCGCGCCTTCTGCTCCGCGGAGCTCGTCGTGCTTCGCCTCACTCGACCAACAACCTCTCGGCGTCGGCACCAACGTTGTGCCGTGTTTTGTTCGGGGCCGTACTACTCGGGAGTTCTCGAATTCCAGCACGGGGAACGCTCCCTTTCCAAACAGCAGGAATCAGCCATTCCGAGTGGTACAAGCCTCAGATAAAACGGGCATAAAGAGCGAGCCCCGGCAAAAAGCGGGGCAGACATGAGCGCAGGGGCACCGGGCAAGTGCGCCGGGTGGCCGGAGGGCGTGAATTCTCTGTCGAAATGTTATGAACACGGAGGCGGGCCATGTCAAAGGACCCGGCCCACCTCCGCGTATGCCTACGGCAACTTCCGTAGACGGCGGCCTACTTCAGTCGTGCCATGAGGGCGTGTTCGACGAGGGTGATGAGTCCGCTTTTGGCGTCGGCGCGGTGGCGGGCGTCGGTGGTGATGATGGGGGTGTCGGGGCCGATCTGGAGTGCTTCGCGTACTTCGTCGGGGGTGTAGGGCTGGTGTCCGTCGAAGCCGTTGAGGGCGATGACGAAGGGGAGTCCTGAGTTTTCGAAGTAGTCGACGGCGGGGAAGCAGTCGGCGAGGCGGCGGGTGTCGACGAGGACGACGGCGCCGATGGCGCCGCGGACGAGGTCGTCCCACATGAACCAGAAGCGGTCCTGTCCGGGGGTGCCGAAGAGGTAGAGGATGAGGTCTTGGTCGAGGGTGATGCGGCCGAAGTCCATGGCCACGGTGGTGGTGGTCTTGTCTCCGGTGTGGGTGAGGTCGTCGATGCCGGCGGAGGCGCTGGTCATGACGGCTTCGGTTCGCAGCGGGTTGATCTCCGAGACGGCGCCTACGAACGTGGTCTTGCCCACGCCGAAGCCGCCCGCCACCACGATCTTCGCGCTGGTGGTCGATCGGGCCGCACCGCCGCTAGAGCTTGCGAAGTCCACTGAGCACCCTTTCGAGCAGTGTCACATCCGGCGTTCCGCCGGCCTCTCCGTTGCCCGGCTGGTGGATGGCCACCATGCCGGCCTCCGCCAGGTCGGCCACCAGGATGCGGGCGACGCCGAGCGGCATGGTCAGCAGCGCGGACACCTCCGCCACCGACTTGACCTCGCGGCACAGGTGGCAGATCCGCTGGTGCTCGGGGAGCAGGGTGGCGAGATGCGCCGGGTCTGCGGTCGTACTGACCAGCGCCTCGATGGCGAGCTGGTACCGCGGCCGGGTCCGGCCGCCGGTCATGGCGTACGGACGTACCAGCGGCTGATCGCCCTCATGACCGTACGAGGCGTCGAGGGAGACGCCGTACGGATCGTGAGAGGCGGGTGGCGGGGTCATGAATCCTCCGGGCGTGACAGCAAGATGTCTGCGTGCCGTCTGACTTGGCCGGTGGGGGGCCGGTTGGGCGGCCGGACGGTGGGAATCTGGGGAGTTCCTGGAAGCTTCAGTGCAGCAGACTTCCCTGGAGCTCGGCGCGCAGGTCCGGCGTGAGGACCGTACCGGCGCGGTCGACCAGGAGGGCCATTTCGTACCCCACCAGACCGATGTCGCACTCGGGGTGGGCGAGCACGGCCAGGGAGGAACCGTCGGAGACGGACATGAGGAAGAGGAAGCCGCGCTCCATCTCCACCACGGTCTGGTTGACCGGGCCGCCTTCGAAGATCCGGGACGCCCCCGCGGTCAGCGAGGTCAGACCGGATGCCACGGCCGCGAGCTGATCGGCGCGGTCACGGGGGAAGCCCTCGGACATGGCCAGCAGAAGTCCGTCTGCGGAGACCACCACGGTGTGGGACACCCCAGGGGTGTTGTCCACAAAGTTGGTGATCAACCAGTTCAGATTCTGCGCAGCCTGACTCATCGGACTCAACTAACGCTCCTGCTGGTGAGAGGTGCCGAGGTTGAATCCGTTGCTCGCCGGGCCGGTGTTGCCCGCCTGACGACCTTGCTGGATACCCCGACGGAGATTGGTCAGCCGACCGCGCACGTCGGCGGGCGCACGGGAGACCTGCGGACCGGCCTGGGTGGTCTGTTCCTGCGCGGTACCGGGCACCAGATTGGCACGCGGCACCCTGCGGGGCAGACCCGAGGTGGTGATGCCGCCGGCCTGGGGCTTTTTGGCCCGCTCGGCCTGGCGCACCAGCTCGTCGTTGGGAGAGGTGCGCCAGGATGAGGCGGCGCCCACGCCGTTGGCGGCCGGACCGTGCGCGTCCGAACCGTTGCCGCTGGAGAAGTTGAAGCCGCCACCGTTGGTTCCGGAGCCCTGGCCCTGCTGGTGGAGCTGCCCGAGCCCCGGCCGCCGGGCCTGGCCCGGCGCCTGGGAGTCCGAGCCGCCCGCGCCCGGCCTGGTGTAGCCGGAACCGTTGGTGTCGAAGCCGTTCGCGCCGGTGTCGTTCGCGCCGAAGCCGTTGGCTCCGGAGCTGTTCGTTCCGAGGCTGCCGGCTCCCAGACCGTTGCTTCCGAGGCTGTCGTTTCCGAAGCCGCTGGAGCCGGAGTTGTTCGTTCCGGAGCCGTTCGTGGAGCCGTTGGCGGGATCACGGCGCGGCATCGGCGCCATCGGCTGCTGCGGGGACTGGCTCTCGTGGCGCTGCGCGTCCTGGCCGGAGGCCGGCCGGCCCGGGTCAGCTCCGCCGCCCTGCTGTCCGCCGCCCTGGGGGGTGTGGAACCAGTTGGTCTCCAGGGTGTCGTACAACGGTGTACGGCCGTCACCGGGGCCGGCGGCCGGGGGCAGCGCCTCCGGCTGCGGCTGCGGCGGCAGGCTCGGCTGGCGGTAGCCGCCCTCGGAGCCGGGCGCCGGGGCCGGTGCGGGCGGACGCGGGGCGTTGAAGTCCTGCTGCGCGGAGCCGAAGTCCGACGACGGGCGGAAGCCCGAACCGTCGCTCTGGCCGCCCTGGGAGCCGTACTCCGGCGAGTAGCCGGCCGGAGCGTTGAAGTCCGGACGCGGGAACTGGGCCGTGGCCGCGGGGTCCTGGCCGCCGCCGAGCGGGGCGTTCTGGTCGGGCCGGGGCCCGTCGAAGTCCGGCCGCGGGAACTCGGAGGTGGCGCCGGGCCCCTGCCGCTCGCCCGTCGGACGGGCGAACTGACCGGCGGGCCCGTGCTCCTCGTGGCCGCGCGGCGCGTCCAGCGAGGGACGGCCCGACTGCTGGTCGCTGCCCCAGCTGGGGGCGGCGGGGCGCTGCGGCTGCGGGTTGCCGCCGGGCAGTTCGGCGCGCGGTCCGCCGGGCGGCGGGAGCTGCCGGCCGCGGTCGGGGGCGCCGCCCTGCTGGAAGGCGTTCTGGGCCCGTCCGCTGAAGCCGTTCTGTCCCTGGCCGCCCTGGTTACCGGGACCGCTCTGGCCGGCGGGGCCGCCCTGGTTGCCCGGACCCTGGTTGGCGAGGCCCTGGTTGCCCGGACCGCTCTGGCCGAAGACGCCGCCGGGGCGGTCCGTACGCTGCTGGCCCTGGCCGGGGCCGCCCTGTCCCGCGCCCTGCGAGGGACCCTGCGACGCGGGGCCGAAGGCGTTCTGGGCGAAGATGTTGGGCTGTCCTGAACTCTGGCCCTGGCCCTGGCGCTGCGGGTCCTGGGCACCGCCCTGCGACCCGTCGCGGGACGGCAGCGCCGCACGCGGCCCCGTACCGGCGCCGACCTGGCCACGCGGCGCACCCGCGCCGAGCGGAGCCCCGCCACCGGGCGCGCCGCCGGGGCCCGAGCCGATTCCGGGACGTGCGCCGCCGGGTGCACCGGGCGCGCCGGGGCCGCTGGTGAGCTGACCGCCGACCGGGGGCGCCTGGCCGAGCGGGCCGCCCTGACCGGGGGCGCCGGGCCGGCCGCCGATGGGGCCCTTCTTGCCGCCGTGGGCGACATCGACGGGCAGCATGACCAGCGCGGTCGTACCACCGGAGTCGGAGGGGCGGAGCTGGATCCTGATGCCGTGACGCAGCGACAGCCGGCCGACCACGAACAGACCCATGCGGCGCGAGACCGAGACGTCCACGGTGGGCGGCGAGGCCAGCCGCTCGTTGATCGCCGCGAGGTCCTCGGGGGAGAGGCCGATACCGGTGTCGTGGATCTCCACCAGCACCCGGCCGTCGGGCAGCGCGTGACCGGTGACGCGGACCTTCGTCTGCGGCGAGGAGAACGACGTCGCGTTCTCCAGCAGCTCGGCGAGCAGGTGCACGAGGTCGTTGACGACGCGTCCCGCGACCTCGGTCGTCGGTACGGAGGACAGCTCGATGCGCTCGTACTGCTCCACCTCGGAGGCGGCGGCACGGAGCACGTCGACCAGCGGCACGGGGCGGGTCCAGCGACGGCCGGGCTCCTCGCCCGCGAGGACGAGCAGGTTCTCGCCGTTACGGCGCATACGGGTCGCGAGGTGGTCCAGCTTGAACAGCGAGGAGAGCTGGTCCGGGTCGGCCTCGCGGGACTCCAGTTCGGAGATGAGCGAGAGCTGACGCTGGATGAGGCCCTGGCTGCGGCGCGAGAGGTTGGTGAACATCGCGTTGACGTTGCCCCGGAGCAGGGCCTGCTCGGCGGCGAGCCGGACGGCCTCGCGGTGCACGTCGTCGAAGGCCGCGGCGACCTTTCCGATCTCGTCCCTGGAGTGCACACCGACCGACTCGACGGAGGTGTCGACATCCTGCGGGTCGGAGTCGGAGAGCTGCTTGACCAGCTCGGGCAGCCGGTCCTGGGCGACCCTGGTGGCCGTGTCCTGGAGGCGGCGCAGCGAGCGGATCATGGACCGGGCGACCACGAAGGCGCCGACGAGCGAGACGCCGAGGACGACGAGGATCAGCGCGGCGTTGAAGATCGCGTCACGCTGCGAGTCGGTACGCAGCTCGCGGGCCTTGGCCTCCATCTCACCGAGCAGCGTGGCCTCGATGGTCTTCATGGCGTTGATCCGCGTGGAGGCCTGGTCGGTCCAGTCCAGATACGAGCGGTTGGGCTGGCTCTCCAGACCGTCGGCCGTGCTGAGCACCCGGTCCGCGTACTTCTCGGACGACTGGATCTCGGGGTTGCCCTGCCCGTTGAGCGGGGCCATCAGCTCTTCGGCGTCGCCGCCCATCGACTCGTACAGGAAGCTGAAGGAGGTGAGGGCGTTCTTCTCCTTCGTCGCCGCGGCCAGACCGTACAGACGGTCGTTCTCGTCGAGCTTGCCCTTGGTCGACGGGTCGGCGGGCAGCGCGGCGGCGATGACCGCGCGCTGGATCGACGCGTACTCCTTGGCGGACGAGAAC
This sequence comes from Streptomyces sp. NPDC059092, assembly GCF_042756365.1. Lineage (NCBI taxonomy): Bacteria > Bacillati > Actinomycetota > Actinomycetes > Kitasatosporales > Streptomycetaceae > Streptomyces > Streptomyces sp. NPDC059092. Next base: position 62,424 of record NZ_JBHZEJ010000041.1, on the reverse strand, counting down.
GCGGCCAGCGCGCGGGTCCGCTTGATCATGTCCGGGTTGTTCGTCGCCTGCGCCATGTCCTGCGAGAGGCTCAGCAGCGAGGTGATCAGTCCGTCGTACGCGTCGACGGTCAGCGAGTCCGAACCCGCGCCGACGTAGGCGTCCTTGCGGATGGTGTTGATCCGGTTGACCTGGGTGGAGATCTGCCTGACGTTGGAGCGGATGCTCTCCAGCGCCTGGTCGCCGTCGGTGCTGCCGATGTCGACCGTGGCGTCGAGGAAGGTCTTCTTGGCCCGGTCGGTCTTCGTACGGCGGTCCTGGACCTTGAAGTCCTTGGCGTTCGCCCCGTTGGTCAGCGGCCCCGCCGACTCGTCGCGCTCCGCCTGGAGCGCCTGGGCGAGCGTGGTCGCCTCTTTGGTCATCTTGGTGAGCAACTGCATGTGTTCGAGCTGCTGGATGTCGTTCAGCGACTCGTTGATCCGCAGTCCGCCCAGCGTGGTGGCGGCGACCACCGGCAGGGTCAGCAGCGCCACGAGGCGGGTGCTGATGCGCCAGTTGCGCAGGGCTATGCGCGACCCGGGGTCGGTCGGTGACTTCGCCTTCGGCGCCGACTGCGGAGTCGGCGGCGGCGTGGCAGGCGCGCCGGGGCCGCTCTGTCCCTGACCGGGACGTCCGCCCCGGCCGCCGCTCTGGTCACCCGACGGGGCCGGGCCCTGGTTCTGGGTGTGCTGGGGCGAGGAGCCGCGGTCGGATCCGCCGCGGTGCTCCTGCTCCGCCGCAGCGCTGCCATCCCTCTTGTAACGTCCCTGCACTAGCGTCGCAACCTCTGGACCAGGCGTCCCCCCGCTGAACGGCGGAACGGTGTCGGCGTCGTGGGGCGCGGAAGCGCACCCCATGGTGGTCGTGAGTGACCGGCGCGGCTCCCCTCCCCCGCCGCCACTCGGCGCTGCGTTGCGCCCTTGCGCGCCGGCACATCCAAACCCGCGGCGGTGGGGGGAATTCCAGCACAGTGCAGGATCTCCAACAAGGGCGGTGGGCAGGGCTGTGACGTGAATGACACCGAGTGAGCGCCAGGTCACCAGCCGTAGAAAGCGTGGGCGGAGGAAACGGACTTACGCGTACGAGCCATGTACGGGCGGGGGGTGTCCCAGTACGGATGATCAGCAGCGGAATGCAACGTTCAGTAACGCTTGTCCGTTTCCTTGGTCATCAACTGACGCCCGGAATGGGGGAAATGCCTGGCCGATCGTGAGGAAACTCACACCGTGATCGACGATCGATCGCCGCTCCGGCGGGGAATTGGATGTTTAGCCTGACGCTTTACAGGGATGGCACATCCGACAACCGGCGCTCCGGCGCCCGTAGCCCGACAAGGTCTGACACCGCAGATGAACCCGCAGAAGACAACGATGATGTTCCGCAACACCGCCAACCCCCGGCGCACCACGCTGGCGCACCTGAAGGACGCCGAGGAACTGGCCCCCGCCGTGCGGCCGGAGCACCCCGTCGCCCTGCCGAACCGTACGGCCAACCCGCGCCGTACGACCCTGATGGTCGCCCCGTCGGCCACCCCGGACGCCGCGCCCGCCGCCTCGTAGCGGTCGCGCGGCACCGCGGAGCAGCCGGACGTCGCGTCCTGGCGGCCACGCTCCGCGTCGTAGCGGCCACACGCCGCGTGGCGGCGGCCGCACACCGGAGACCGCCCCGCCCGCCCGTGTTCGTACGCCGCGTTCCGCCCACGCACGGTAATACGCGTCACGGGCGTCGCCCGTTCACGCGCCGTTCCGTTCCGGGCGCCCTGAACGTGCGGCCCGCCGTCCAGGCTCCGCCCGCCGCGTTAGCCTGGAGCGTCAGTCTCAGACCTGGGGCTCAGACCTGGGGCGTCAGTCTCCGGACCAGTCAGCAAGCGAAGGGCGAACAGCTTCCGTGCGCATCGCCAGATTCTCCATCGACGGCAATGTCGCCTTCGGCGCGGTCGAGGGCGACGGCAGCGGCGACACCGCCGGCCTCGTCCTCGACATCATCAAGGGCATTCCGTACACCGACTTCGAGCTCTCCGGCGTCAAGGTCCCGCTGAGCAAGGTGCGGCTGCTCCCGCCCGTCCTGCCCAACAAGGTCGTGGCCTTCGGCCGCAACTACGTGGAGCACGCGGCGGAGCTCGGCAACACGGTCCCCGACGCGCCGTTCGCCTTCTTCAAGCCCACCACCTCCGTGATCGGCTCGGGCGACGCCATCGAGTACCCGTCGTTCTCGAACGAGGTGCACTACGAGGCCGAACTGGCCGTCGTCATCGGGCGGATGTGCCGCGAGGTGCCGCGCGAACGCGTCAAGGACGTCATCTTCGGCTACACCTGCGCCAACGACGTCAGCGCGCGCGACATCCAGAAGAGCGAGAAGCAGTGGGCGCGCGCGAAGGGCTTCGACACCTCGTGCCCGCTCGGCCCCTGGGTGGAGACCGAACTCGACCCCTCCGACGTCACCATCCAGTGCACCGTCAACGGGGAACAGCGGCAGCTCGGCCGTACGAGCGACATGATCAACTCCGTCGAGGACCTGATCGTCAACATCAGCGAGGCCATGACGCTCCTCCCCGGTGACGTCGTCCTCACGGGCACCCCCGCGGGGGTCGGCCCCCTCAGCGTCGGCGACGAGGTCGCCGTCACCATCGAAGGCATCGGCACTCTCACCAACAAGGTGATCAAGCGTGGCTAGCGCACCCGTCCGTGTACGTTTCTGTCCCTCCCCGACCGGCAACCCCCACGTGGGCCTGGTCCGTACCGCCCTGTTCAACTGGGCGTTCGCCCGCCACACCGGCGGCACCCTGGTCCTGCGCATAGAGGACACCGACGCGGCGCGCGACTCCGAGGAGTCGTACGTCCAGCTCCTCGACTCGCTGCGCTGGCTCGGGCTCGACTGGGACGAGGGCCCCGAGGTGGGCGGCCCGCACGCGCCGTACCGCCAGTCGCAGCGGATGGACATCTACCGCGACACGGCGGACAAGCTCCTGGCGGCCGGGTACGCGTACCACTGCTACTGCACGACCGAGGAACTGGACGCCCGCCGGGAGGCGGCGCGCGCGGCGGGCCGGCCGTCGGGGTACGACGGCCACTGCCGCGACCTGACCGCCGAGCAGAAGGCGGCGTACGAGGCGGAGGGCCGCAGCGCCATCGTCCGCTTCCGGATGCCCGACGAGCCGATCACCTTCACGGACCTGGTCCGCGGCGAGCTGACCTTCACCCCGGAGAACGTTCCGGACTACGGCATCGTCCGCGCCAACGGCGCCCCGCTCTACACGCTCGTCAACCCGGTCGACGACGCGCTGATGGAGATCACCCACGTCCTGCGCGGCGAGGACCTGCTCTCCTCCACGCCGCGCCAGGTCGCTCTCTACAAGGCGCTGACGGAGCTGGGCCTCGCCAACGGGGTCCCGGACTTCGGGCACCTCCCGTACGTCATGGGGGAGGGCAACAAGAAGCTCTCCAAGCGCGACCCCCAGGCGTCCCTCAACCTCTACCGCGAGCGCGGCTTCCTCCCCGAGGGGCTGCTCAACTACCTCTCGCTGCTGGGCTGGTCGCTCTCCGCGGACCGCGACCTCTTCTCCATGGACGAGATGGTCGCCGCGTTCGACATCGCGGACGTCAACGCCAACCCGGCCCGCTTCGACCTGAAGAAGGCCGAGGCGATCAACGCCGACCACATCCGGCAGCTCGACGTGAAGACGTTCGCGGACGCCTGCGCCCCGTGGCTGAAGGCCCCGTACGCCCCCTGGGCCCCGGAGTCCTTCGACGCGGCGGCGTTCGCGGCGCTGGCCCCGCTGGCCCAGACCCGGGTCACGGTCCTCTCGGACATCACCGCCAACGTCGACTTCCTCTTCCTGGACCAGCCGGTCGAGGACGAGGCGTCATGGGCGAAGGCGATGAAGCCGGGCGCGGACGCGCTGCTCACCACCGCCCGCGCGAAGATCGCCGAGGCGGAGTGGGACGCGGAGTCCCTGAAGAACGCGGTCCTCGCGGCAGGCGAGGAGCACGGCCTCAAGCTCGGCAAGGCCCAGGCCCCGGTCCGCGTCGCGACCACCGGCCGCACGGTCGGCCTCCCGCTCTTCGAGTCCCTGGAACTCCTGGGCCGTGAGCGCACACTGGCCCGCATCGACACGGCGCTGGCGAAACTGACGGCGTAGGGCTCGGCGTACCGCACATGAGGGCCCGGTGGCCCGCCCCACAGGCTCGGGGCGGGCCATCGGGCCCTCACGCATACCGTCACGGCTTTCGGCGCACCCCGCCATACTGCGCGCCCACGAGGCGGAGCACGGGGCGTCGTTCCGGATGAAGCGCCGGGCTGTTCTGTTCCGGGTTCGGGGGGCCTGTCGGGGTGGGCCGGTGGTGTGTGGTGGCGGGCAGGGGCCGCCCCCTCCCTGATTCGATGGTCGCGGCTCCAGGGTGTGCGTCAAGGGCGCTCCTGCGTCGCGTCGGCTTCGCCGATTCCGCTCCGCTCCACCCTGGACACCCACCCCTACGCCGCTGAAACAGGCGGTGGGAGGGGGCGGCCGGGGGGGAGGGGTCCCCTGAGAAACTCCCTCGTCCTACCGGTCCGTTCCAGACTTGCGGGCCGGTTCGCCCTGCGGGGCGCGCGGTAGTGGAGTGGGGTGGTGACGCGCTTCGTCAAGCGTCCGCCGACCGGATATTGGCCGGGCTTCATGCCCCGCTGGTCACCCGCCGTGGGTGGGGGGTGTCGGACAGCGCCTGTTCCCTTCGTGTGTACCGGGAGCGCACCGGAACGGGACTCCGGGTACACACGCCTGCCGGACACCGCACCCGCCGGTGGCCCCCGGCCTCGCGCCCATGGTGGTGACCAGCGGGGCACGGGTTCGCCGGATGGGTGGTGGTGGCGGGATCGCGATATCAGTTGGCGGGTCAAGGAGTACCGGACGGCCCTGTGCCCGCTCTAGGTTCGGTCCATGGCAGAGATCAGTTACCAGGCGGCCGATGGCTGCGCCCTGCACGCCACCGTCATCGGGGAAGGCCAGGCCGTTGTCCTTCTGCACGCGGGCGGTCCTGACCGCATGAGCATGCTCCCCCTGGCAGAACGGCTCGTGGACGACTACCTGGTCGTACTTCCTGACCTGCGGGGCTACGGCCGCGCGGTCTGCCGGGACCCGGCCCGCTTCACCTGGGACCAGTACGTCGAGGATGTGATCCGGCTCCTGGATCACATCGGCCTCCCGAGCGCCGTTCTCGCCGGGGCGGGCCTGGGCTCCACGATCACGCTTCGGGCGGCGGCCGCCCACCCGGACCGCGTACGAGCGGCCGTGCTGATCGGGGTCGAGGACATCGAGGACGACGAGGCCAAAGAAGCCGAGATCCGCTTCCTCGACCAGTTCGCCGCCCGCGTCGCGGCCGAGGGCATCGAGGCCGGCTGGGAGCCCATCCTCGCCGGTCTCCCGCCCGTCGTCGGGGCCATGGTGCGCGACGCCATACCCCGATCGGATCCCAGCAGCATCGTGGCGGCGGCGGCCATCGGCCACGACCGCTCCTTCCGAAGTGTCGGCGAACTCGCCACGATCGCGGTGCCGACCCTCGTCTTCCCCGGCACCGACCCACGTCACCCCACCGCTCTCGCCGAAGAGGCCGCCAGCACCCTCCCCGACGGACAGTTGGCCATGGTTCCGATCGGCGACGATCTCCGGACCGCCGAGGACCTCGCCCGCGCCGTCGCCCCCGAAGTGCGCGCGTTCCTCAGAGCCGACCGCCACTCCTGGAACTGCCCGAGCCCGTGATCGGCACGGGTAACGCGCTGTCCGGCAGGCGTGTGTACCCGGATCCCCCGCACCCCCGGATCCCACCCCACACCCCAACCCCCACGCGCGGTACCGTCGCCGTATGGCGATTCGTGCCGTCCTCTGGGACATCGACGACACCCTCTTCGACTACACCACCGCCGACCGCGCCGGCATGCAGCGGCATCTCGCCGTCGAGGGGATGGCCGACCCCGGTGAAACCGTCGATCAGGCTCTCGGGCGGTGGCGGGAGATCACCGATGCCCAGTGGCTGCGGTTCGCCGCCGGGGAGACGGACTTCCTGGGGCAGCGGCGCGACCGGGTGCGGGTCTTCGTCGGCGGGGCGCTGAGCGACGGCGAGGCCGACGCGTGGTTCGACCGGTACATCACGCACTACGAAGCCGCCTGGAGCCTGTTCCCCGACAGCCTCGCCGCTCTCGACCTGCTCGCCGCCGACTACCGGCAGGCCGTGCTGTCGAACGCCTCGATCATCAACCAGGACCGGAAGCTGCGCGTCCTGGGTGTACGCGATCACTTCGAGGCCGTGCTCTGCGCCGCCGAGCTCGGTGTCTCCAAGCCCGACCCCGCCGCCTTCCACGCCGCGTGTGACGCGCTCGCACTGGAGCCGGGCGAGGTGATGTACGTCGGGAACGAGCCGGACATCGACGCGGGCGGGGCCACGGCCGCCGGGCTGGCCGGGGTCTGGTTGGACCGGGGCCGGCTCGGTGGGCGCCCCGAACTGGTGCGGATCACCGATCTGGGTCAGCTTCCCGCCGTACTGCGCGGGGATACCCGTTTTGGAGCGCCGTCCGCGATCGGGTAATGTTCTTCCTGCGCCGCCCGGAGAAACCGCAAGGTCCGACCGGGAAGCGCACGCCAGACAAGACCCCCGTACGGGGGTTCAGCTTTGGTGGGCTATGGTGTAATTGGCAGCACGACGGTTTCTGGTTCCGTTAGTCTAGGTTCGAGTCCTGGTAGCCCAGCGCAGACTGTATCTGCAACGCCCCCGTTGTGTAGCGGCCTAGCACGCTGCCCTCTCACGGCAGTAGCGCCGGTTCGAATCCGGTCGGGGGTACAGATCCTTCTCTCCGACGTCTTCGGGTCGCCCCCGGATGCGTTGATGCAGGATCGCTAGGGCCCCCGTTGTGTAGCGGCCTAGCACGCTGCCCTCTCACGGCAGTAGCGCCGGTTCGAATCCGGTCGGGGGTACTGATTCTCAGGAATCACCATGGGCTATGGTGTAATTGGCAACACGACGGTTTCTGGTTCCGTTGTTCTAGGTTCGAGTCCTGGTAGCCCAGCTTGGCCCAGGCCATGCCCCCGTTGTGTAGCGGCCTAGCACGCTGCCCTCTCACGGCAGTAGCGCCGGTTCGAATCCGGTCGGGGGTACCACGCAGGACAGTTACGGATCGGACCCTCCCCTCGGGGAGGGTCTTTTCCGTTACCCCGTACCGTCAACCGCCTTCGCCGAAACGCCGGTTGGACTCCTCCGCCTGTGCGAGCCGCCGCAGGCTCAGCAGCACCGGCTCGTACAGCACCGTCCCCGCCACCGCCGCCTCGACCTGTAGCGTCCCCGGTTCGTACCGCTCGATCATGTCCAGGTCCACGGCGCCGAGTTCGCCCGCGGAGTGCCCGTACACGAGCAGGTCCTCCATGGTGCACGGATAGCCGCTCCGCTCCAGGGCCGCGAGGGCGCCGACGAGCATCCGGTACGCGGGGGAGTCGTCCCGTGCCGCGTAGCCGAAGTTCCAGCCGAGCCTTTCCAGCAGCTCGACCGCCTGCCGTTCGGCCGCTTCCGCCGCGGCGTCGGGGACAGTCTCCATGGCGCCGGCCGTGCCCTCGGGCAGCAACCAGACCGCCGCGCCGATACGGCTGTGGTGGTCGAGCGACTCGTCCTCCACAGCCACCAGGACCTCCCGTGCCGTGGCCACCGGCATCCGGCCCACCTGGATCAACGCCCTGACCAGCCGCAGTCTGCGCAGATGCTCCTCGTCGTACGCGGCCTGCGTGGCGTTGATCCGGCGGCCGGGCCGGAGCAGCCCCTCGCGCAGGTAGTACTTGATCGTGGCGGTGGGGACCCCGCTGCGTTCGCTCAGCTCCGCCATGCGCATCCCAGTTGCACCTTTCCTTGGACAGTGGCACTATCCAATCATGGATAGTGGAGCTATCCAATTGATGGGGGCGCCATGGGTGACGTCCCGGAAGACAGGAAGAGGGGCTGGTATGGGTGCGAAGGTGATCGAAGGCCGGATGACCGCCGGTGCCGACCAGGGAGTGGTCGTGTTCCTGATCGGGATGCGCGTCAACAAGTTCCGCTCGCCGCACGACTGGTGGCCCGTCGCCAAGGCCATGCCGCGGATGCTGAAGGAGTTGGCCCGGGACCGCTCCAGCGGGCTGATATCCGCCCGGGTCCTGGTGGGCGGGGCGCGCCTCGTGTACGTCGTCCAGTACTGGGAGTCCACGGAGAAGCTGCTGGCGTACGCGGCGGCGACGGGCGGGGAGCACCGTTCGGCCTGGGCGGAGTTCAACCGCAGGGCGCGGGAGGGCGGCAGCGGTGTGGGGCTCTGGCACGAGACCTATGCGGTCCCCGCCGGCTCGTACGAGAGCGTCTACGTCAACATGCCGGAGTTCGGCCTCGGGGCGGGGAGCGGAGTGATCCCGATCGGCAGACGTGGTGAGCGCGCGGCGGACCGGCTCGCTTCGTAGTGCTGTGATCCGTGCCTGACCGGGGGCCCGGAGGGGCGGGGGACCGGAGGGGCGGGGGACCGGGGGCGGTCGGGCATGGCGGGCCGCTGCGGCGCTGGAGCGGCCTGCCCGGGTTGTTCGGGAACGTCTGGCGAGGTCAGCTCGTGCGGCGCAGGGCCTCGCTCAGCCGTCCCGCCGCGTCGATCACGGCCTGGGCGTGCATCCGGCCCGGGTGGCGCGTCAGGCGCTCGATCGGTCCGGATACCGAGACGGCCGCGACCACCCGGTTCGACGGGCCCCGTACCGGCGCCGAGACCGAGGCGACGCCCGGCTCCCGCTCGCCGATCGACTGGGCCCAGCCCCTGCGCCGTACGCCCGAGAGTGCCGTCGCCGTGAAGCGTGCCCCCTGGAGGCCGCGGTGCAGCCGTTCCGGCTCCTCCCAGGCCATCAGGATCTGGGCCGAGGAGCCCGCCTTCATGGTCAGGGTCGAGCCGACCGGGACCGTGTCCCGCAGCCCGGAGAGCCGCTCCGCCGCCGCCACACATATCCGCATGTCGCCCTGGCGGCGGTAGAGCTGCGCGCTCTCGCCGGTCAGGTCCCGCAGATGCGTGAGGACCGGTCCCGCCGTGGCCAGCAGGCGGTCCTCGCCCGCCGCCGCGGCCAGCTCGGCCAGCCGGGGGCCGAGAATGAACCGCCCCTGCATGTCCCTCGCCACCAGCCGGTGGTGTTCCAGTGCCACGGCCAGCCGGTGTGCCGTGGGTCGTGCGAGCCCGGTCGCCGCGACCAGCCCGGCGAGGGTGGCCGGACCGGACTCCAGGGCGCTCAATACCAGAGCCGCCTTGTCGAGAACGCCGACGCCGCTAGAGTTGTCCATGAAACGATACTCGCGTCTCACTCTGTGAAACGCAAGTTCAATTTTCCGGGGAAGTTGCCAACCTGTAGGTACGGGCCCGCGGAATCGGGCCCGCGGGAGACGGGCCCATGACCAAGGGGTCCCCCGCCGACGTCCGGTGCGTGGGGTACGGGCGTAGGCCCACATATCTCTAGGAGAGCCGGCCACGAGAGGCCGGCCGGAGGGAAAGCGATGGGTAGGACACTCGCGGAGAAGGTCTGGGACGACCATGTCGTCCGGCGCGCGGAGGGCGAGCCCGACCTTCTCTTCATCGATCTGCACCTGCTGCACGAGGTGACCAGCCCCCAGGCGTTCGACGGCCTCCGCCAGAACGGCCGGCAGGTCCGGCGGCTCGATCTCACCATCGCGACCGAGGACCACAACACCCCGACCCTCGACATCGACAAGCCCATCGCGGACCCCGTCTCCCGTGTCCAGTTGGAGACCCTGCGCAAGAACTGCGCCGACTTCGGCGTACGGCTGCACCCGCTGGGCGATGTCGAGCAGGGCGTCGTCCACGTCGTGGGCCCGCAGCTCGGCCTGACCCAGCCCGGCACCACGGTGGTCTGCGGCGACAGTCACACCTCCACCCACGGTGCGTTCGGCGCGCTCGCGTTCGGCATCGGCACCAGCCAGGTCGAGCATGTCCTCGCCACCCAGACGCTGCCGCTGGCCCGTCCCAAGACCATGGCGATCACGGTCGAGGGCGAACTGCCCGCCGACGTCACCGCCAAGGACCTGATCCTCGCGATCATCGCGAAGATCGGCACCGGCGGCGGCCAGGGCTACATCCTCGAATACCGGGGTTCCGCCATCGAGAGTCTTTCGATGGAGGCCCGGATGACCATCTGCAACATGTCGATCGAGGCCGGCGCCAGGGCGGGCATGATCGCCCCGGACGCGACCACCTTCGACTACCTCAAGGGCCGCGACCACGCCCCCGAGGGTGCCGACTGGGAGGCGGCCGTCGCGTACTGGGAGACGCTGCGCACCGACGACGACGCGGTCTTCGACGCCGAGGTCTTCATCAAGGCCGGGGAACTGGCCCCGTTCGTCACCTGGGGCACCAACCCGGGCCAGGGACTGCCGCTCTCCTCGCACGTCCCCGACCCGGCTTCGTACGAGGACGCTTCGGAGCGCCTCGCCGCCGAAAAGGCCCTGGAGTACATGGGGTTGACCGCGGGGCAGGCGCTGCGCGACATCAAGGTCGACACCGTCTTCGTAGGCTCCTGCACCAACGGCCGTATCGAGGACCTGCGCTCGGCCGCCACCCTGCTGGAGGGCCGCAAAGTCGCCGACGGCGTACGGATGCTGGTCGTCCCCGGATCGGTGCGGGTCGCCCTCCAGGCCGTCGCCGAGGGCCTGGACAGGGTGTTCACCGCCGCGGGCGCCGAATGGCGGCACGCGGGCTGCTCGATGTGTCTGGGCATGAACCCCGACCAACTCGCGCCCGGCGAGCGCTCCGCGTCGACGTCCAACCGTAACTTCGAGGGCAGGCAGGGCAAGGGCGGCCGTACGCATCTCGTCTCCCCCCAGGTCGCCGCCGCCACCGCCGTACTGGGCCACCTGGCCTCGCCCGCCGACCTGTCCGACGCCGGTGCCGGCGACCGTACGCCCGCTGGAGCGCGATAACCATGGAAGCCTTCACCACCCACACCGGTCCCGCGGTCCCGCTGCGGCGCAGCAACGTCGACACCGACCAGATCATCCCCGCCCACTGGCTCAAGAAGGTCACCAGGGACGGGTTCGAGGACGGGCTGTTCGAGGCGTGGCGCAAGGACCCGTCCTTCGTCCTCAACCGGCCCGAGTACGCCGGGGCCTCGGTCCTGGTCGCCGGACCCGACTTCGGCACGGGGTCGTCCCGGGAACACGCCGTCTGGGCCCTCCAGAACTTCGGTTTCAAGGCCGTCATCTCCTCCCGGTTCGCGGACATCTTCCGCGGCAACTCGCTCAAGAACGGCCTGCTGACCGTCGTTCTGGAGCAGTCCGTCGTGGACGCCCTCTGGGCGATCACCGAGAGCGACCCCACGGCGGAGGTCACGGTCGACCTGGAGCAGCGCCAGGTCCGCGCGACCTCCTCTGACGGCGCAACGCTTGTGGCCGATTTCGAGCTTGACGAGAACGCCCGCTGGCGCTTGCTGAACGGGCTGGACGACATCAGCCTCACCCTTCAGAACGAGTCCGACATCGCCGCGTACGAGGCCGCCAGGCCGCCCTTCAAACCGCGCACGATTGCCGCCTGATCAGCGCGTTTCCCCTACTGCACCCCCTGCCTCCAGGTAGGGGGTGCAGTTGCTTGTTGAGCCCCTGTCGGGCGACAACTCGCCCCAGATGGCACAATCGGTGCATGGAACGCGACAACCAACTCAAGCTCTACGGGTTAGTCGCCGAACAACTCAAAGATGCGCACGCGAGGGTGCGTGCACTGCAAGTCCCGGAGGGCGTGCGACAAGCTCTCTCCAGGAAGCTGCTGGTCATCACGGCTGCGGCGAAACACGATCTCCCGGGCGCGGCAAGGCGTCTGGACCGCTTGATGAAGGACCTGGACGAGGGTCGTTTTCCGGAAGGTCTCTGACCCTCCGCGGAACTCCGCCAGGCCGACTTCGTTGCGGCACTAGGGTGATTAGCCCGTTTCGTGTTTGATTTGCGGTATATATCTGCCTAACGTGCGAAAAAGCTTGAACACTTTCGTTCTGGCAATGTCTCCGAAGGGGAAGACGTGAACAAGGCGCAGCTCGTAGAAGCGATTGCGGACAAGGTCGGCGGCCGTCAGCAGGCCGCGGACGCGGTCGACGCGGTACTCGACGCGATCGTCCGCGCGGTGGTCGCCGGTGACCGGGTCTCGGTCACCGGCTTCGGTTCGTTCGAGAAGGTCGACCGCCCGGCGCGTTACGCCCGTAACCCGCAGACGGGCGAGCGCGTACGGGTCAAGAAGACCTCGGTGCCGCGGTTCCGCGCGGGCCAGGGTTTCAAGGACCTCGTGAGCGGCTCGAAGAAGCTCCCGAAGAACGATGTGGCCGTCAAGAAGGCCCCCAAGGGCAGCCTCTCGGGCGGATCTTCCACGCGGACGACCGTCAAGGCCGCGGCCAAGAAGGCCACCGCCAAGAAGGCGGCCACGGCGGGGAAGAAGACCGCGGCCAAGAAGACCACGGCCGCCAAGACCACGGCGAAGAAGACCAGCGCCGCGGCGAAGAAGACCACGGCGAAGAAGACCACGGCCACGGCGAAGAAGACCGCCAAGAAGGCCACGGGCACGGCCAAGAAGACCGCGCCGGCGAAGAAGGCGACGGCCAAGAAGGCTCCGGCGCGCAAGGCCACCGCGCGCACCACGACGGCGAAGAAGACTGTCGCCAGGAAGAAGTAAGCAGGAAGCGGTACAGGGCCGTACGCGCCGGGCCGGGCTCCCCTCGGGGAGCCCGGCCCGCGGCGTTCCGGAAGACCGGTCGGCGCCGTTACGGGAGGCCGCCGGCCCGCGTCCCCATGATCGTTCCAGGAGGTACGGGGCAGCCACGGGGCGGCTTCCGGGCCACTGAGAAGTACGAGGCGGCTTCCGGGCGGCTACAAGGCGGGGCGCAAGCCTTCAGAGGGTCTGGAGGGTGACCAGCGTGATGCGGAGCGGCCCGCTCTCGCCCTGGCCCTCGGTCTCGATCCGCACACGCTGACCCGGTCGGAGCAGCCGCAGCCCGCCGGCGTCGAAGGCCGCCGCGTCGAACTCCACCGGAGTGCCGTCGTCCAGCAGCACACTCCCGCAACGGGTCTCGGAATCGTATGTGTACGAGGTCGCCTGCATAGCCGCAGCGTATCGCCCGGTCCGTGGGGCCTCGCGCCGTAGGCCACAGCGGCCCGGCTCGACGGCCGGGCTCGGGCAGACCGGCTCAGCAGCCGGGACCGGGCGCCGGAAGCGGACCGTACGCCTCGTGCCCCCCGTACTCTCCGCGCTCTCCGCTCTCTCCGTGGCCTCCCCGCTCCCCGTCCCCGGCGATCTCCTCGTGCGCCGCGGTCCCCTCGTACCGCAGAGCCGTACGCGGACCGAGCCCCAGCTCCGCCGCCCGCAGCAGATCGTCGCCCGTATCGACATCCCGCCGTACGGAATCCACCCCGGCCAGAAGTATTTCCACCGCCCCTGTCGACAAATGTCCTCTGCGGGACGGGCCGCCGAAAGCCGGATTCAATTCCACGCCGGGCCCCGCCGTCAGCAAAGTCGTACCGATTCCCGCGGCGTCCGCCAGAAAAGCGCGCGGGAATGGCTCCGCGGCGGACAGGACCAGCGCCAGTTCCGCCGGGCGGAGCGCCGGCAGATCCGCGTTGAGCGCGGCCACCGCCGCCCGTGGACGCAGCGCCCTGACGGCCCGCGCCCCGTGCGCGAGCGCCGCGTTGAGGCCGCCCGCCGGGGTGTCCGGCACGATGCGCGCGCCCAGCGCGGACAGCTCCGCCGCCGCCGTCGGGTCGTCGGTCACCACCGCCACGTCGCGGACGGCGGGGCAGGCCAGCGCCGCGCCCACGGTGTCCAGCGCGAACGCGAGGGCCAGACGCGGACGCAGGGCGTCCCCCGTCGCGACGGCCAGCCTGCTCTTCGCGAGCCGCAGCGGTTTGAGCGGGACGACCAGGGACCATAGGGCGGCCCGGTCGGTGTGCGGGGCGAACTCTTCGTCCATCTCCACGTCCGCTCTCCCTCCCTGCGCGGTGGCCCGTGTACAGACCATGTGTATCGGCCCTCTATTGTGGCCCGGCACCGTCCCTGCCCACAGGGCCGGTCCCGGACCGGGGCGTACGGTGTTCTCGACAGAGCGGGGGACCGAGGCCACACTTGACCCCCGGCAGCCGGGCACGGGCCCGGCGAGATGAGGAAGGTGTTCGAGTGTCCCGCCGTAGAATCGGCTTCTGGTACCGCCTGGCGGCGGCCATCGCAAAGCCGCCGCTGATCCTTCTCCTCAAGCGGGACTGGCGGGGTACGGAGCACATTCCGGCCGACGGCGGATTCATCACCGCGGTGAACCACAATTCGCATCTCGACCCGTTCGCCTACGCCCACTTCCAGTACAACACCGGCCGCGTTCCGCGCTTCCTCGCCAAGGACGGCCTTTTCACCAAGGGGTTCATCGGCGCCGTCATGCGCGGCACGGGGCAGATCCCCGTCTACCGGGAGACCAGCGACGCCCTGAGCGCCTTCCGCGCCGCCATCGACGCCGTCGAGCGGGGCGAGTGCGTGGCGTTCTATCCCGAGGGCACCCTCACCCGCGACCCCGGCATGTGGCCCATGAGCGCCAAGACCGGGGTCGCCCGGGTCGCTCTCCAGACCAGGTGCCCGGTCATCCCCGTCGCACAGTGGGGCGCCAATCTCCTGCTGCCGCCGTACGCCACGAGACCCGACCTCTTCCCGCGCAAGACCCACCGCGTCCTCGTCGGCCCGCCCGTCGACCTGACGCGCTTCTACGGCCGGGAGATCGCCCCCGAATTGCTGCGCGAGGCCACCGAGGTCATCATGGCCGCCATCACGGAACTGCTGTCCGAGGTGCGCGGCGAGCCGGTGCCCACCGTTTCGTACGACTACCGCAAGGCCAGGGAAGAACAGCGGCGCAAAGCCGCGGAAGAGGGGTCGAAGTGACGCGGGTCGCCGTCTTCGGAGCGGGATCTTGGGGCACGGCGTTCGCCATGGTCCTCGCCGACGCGGGATGCGACGTGACGATCTGGGGCCGACGGCCCGAGATCGCCGACGCCATCAACACCACCCGCGCCAACCCCGCCTATCTGCCGGGCTTCGAACTGCCCGCGGGCGTACGGGCCACCACCGACCCGGCGGAGGCCGCGCGCGGCGCCGAGTTCACCGTGCTCACCGTGCCCTCGCAGACGCTGCGCGACAACCTCGCGCGCTGGGCGCCCGTACTCCCCTCCGACACCGTCCTCGTCTCCCTGATGAAGGGAGTCGAACTCGGCACCGCCAAGCGGATGAGCGAGGTGATCCAGGAGGTCGCCAAGGTCCCCGCCGAGCGTGTCGCCGTCGTCACCGGACCCAACCTCGCCAAGGAGATCGCGGGCCGGATGCCGGCCGCCGCCGTCGTCGCCTGCGAGGACGAAGGGGTCGCCCAGCGGCTCCAGGCCGCCTGTCACACCCCGTACTTCCGCCCGTACACCAACACCGACGTCGTCGGCTGCGAACTCGGCGGAGCCGTCAAGAACGTGATCGGTCTCGCCGTGGGCATCGCCGACGGGATGGGCCTCGGCGACAACACAAAGGCGTCCCTGATGACCCGCGGACTCGCCGAGACCACCCGGCTCGGCCTCGCCATGGGCGCCGACCCCCACACGTTCTCCGGACTCGCCGGAATGGGCGATCTCATCGCCACGTGTTCCTCGCCGCTCTCCCGCAACCACACCTTCGGCACCAACCTCGGCCGCGGTATGACCCTCCAGGAGACCATCGCGGTCACCAAGCAGACCGCGGAGGGCGTCAAGTCCTGCGAGTCCGTGCTGGATCTGGCGCGGCGCCACGATGTCGACATGCCCATCACCGAAACCGTCGTGGACATCGTGCACAACGGGAAGCCGCCGCTCGTCGCGCTCAAGGAGCTGATGTCGCGCAGCGCCAAGCCCGAGCGACGCTGACTCGGGCGGTACCAGCAGGTACGCTCATCGCGATATGAGCAGCGAGAACTCCCCCCGAAGCCCCGAGCGCAGCCTTGGGCACAGCCCGGAGAGCGGCGCCGAGCAGCCGCTCCGCAAGCCGCGCGTGGCCGTCGTCTTCGGCGGCCGCAGCTCCGAGCACGCCATCTCGGTGGTCACGGCCGGCGCCGTACTGCGGTCCATCGACCGTACGAAGTACGACGTCCTCCCGATCGGCATCACCACCGACGGCCGCTGGGCGCTCACCGCCGACGACCCGGACCGGATGGGCATCGCCGAGCGCTCCCTGCCGAGCGTCGAGCAGATCGCCGAGTCCACGGACGGCTCCGTCGTCCTCTCCGTCGACCCCGGCAACCGCGAGGTCGTCTACAGCGAACCGGGCTCCGTGCCCAAGGTGCTGGGCGACGTCGACGTGGTCTTCCCTGTGCTGCACGGCCCGTACGGGGAGGACGGCACCCTCCAGGGGCTGCTGGAGCTGTCCGGGATCCCGTACGTCGGCGCGGGCGTCCTCGCCTCGGCCGTCGGCCAGGACAAGGAGTACATGAAGCGGGTGTTCACCTCCTTCGGGCTGCCCGTCGGCCCGTACGTGGTGATCCGGCCCCGGGAGTGGGCACTGGTCCCCGACGACGGCGGGGCACCGGGCGCCGCCGCCCGCGGGAAGATCGTGGACTTCGCCGCCGAGCACGGCTGGCCGCTGTTCGTGAAGCCCGCGCGGGGCGGTTCCTCCATGGGCATCACCAAGGTCGACGACCTCTCGGGCCTTGACGAGGCGATCGCCGAGGCCCGCCGCCACGACCCCAAGATCCTGGTGGAGTCGCTGCTGCGCGGGCGCGAGATCGAGTGCGGCGTGCTGGAGTTCGAGGACGGTCCGCGCGCGAGCGTGCCCGCCGAGATCCCGCCCGTCACGGAGCACGACTTCTACGACTTCGAGGCCAAGTACATCGACTCGGCGGCCGGTCTGGTGCCCGCGCCCCTCACGCCCGAGGAGACCGCGGAGGTGCGGCGGCTCGCGGTGGCGGCGTTCGAGGCCACCTCCTGCGAGGGGCTGGTCCGCGCGGACTTCTTCCTCACCGAGGACGGCGAGTTCGTCATCAACGAGATCAACACGATGCCGGGCTTCACACCCATCTCCATGTACCCGCGCATGTGGCAGGAGAGCGGCGTGAGCTACGAGGAACTGGTGGACCGGCTCATCCAGGCGGCGCTGCGCCGCCCGACCGGCCTGCGCTGAGCACGCCGGGGAACGTCCGTACCGTATATGGCGCGTATGGCCCGGTGCGCCCGCCGCGCCGGGCCCGCGTCGCTCGTACGGTTCAGGAGTGCCTACACGCTGGGCGGGACCGTTTTGGCGACGGCCTCGGCCAGCCCCGCGAGCGGGGTGGAGTCATGGGTGAACCGCGTGGACATGATGACCTCGACATAGGTCTGGCGGTAGGTCGTGGTGAACCGAGGACCGGAGTCCCGTTCCTCCAGCATCCAGTTGACGCCGTTCGCCTCCACCCCCTGCGCCTGGGGGTTCTCCATCCCCGCGGGCCGGGGCACCCCGCAGCGCAGTACGATCGCGCCGTCCCCCCACCCGGCGGTCAGCTCCGAGCGCGGCTCGGGATCGGAGCGGCCGAGGTCGGCGAGGGTCTTGGGCAGCTCCTTGTCCAGGGCGCGGCAGAGGGCCGCCTCCTCCTTGGAGGGGGTGGGAACCGTGACCGACGCGTCCGTGGAAGAACAGCCCGCCGCCGCCGTCAGAAGGACGGCGACGGCGGGAAGACGGACGATCGAACGGCCGGACAGCCTGCGGCTCGGAAGCGGGCGACGGGAACGTATCACCGGCCAAGCGTAGACGGGGGCGGTCTAGAGATGGACGACCGGGCAGGTCAGGGTGCGGGTGATGCCTTCTACTTGCTGGACCTTGGCGACGACCATGCGGCCGAGCTCATCGACGGTGTCCGCCTGAGCCCGCACGATCACGTCGTAAGGACCGGTGACGTCCTCGGCCTGGATCACTCCCGGAATCTTTGCGATGGTCTCGGCGACGGCCGTCGCCTTGCCCACCTCGGTCTGAATAAGGATGTACGCCTGTACCACGGAACCTCCAGGGCGGCCACGAGGATCATGTGGGGAAAGAGACGCCACGGTATCGCGTCGCCATGGGCCGCGGGGAGACCCGGGCGCCCGGTGGCGCCCGCAGGGTGGCGCAGGCAGGTCCACGTTGACGCGAGCGGGCGACATGGCACGCGCGGCGTGCGGCGCGGGGTACGACACACCCGCCGTGGCCCGTGGGCGTGACCTGGCGTAAGACGGTGTTGACGTACCCGATGACGGCAGCGACAGCAGTGAGGGACCGCGACCGCAGACGCGGCCCCGTGAAGAGAGCAAGAGAAGGGGAGACTCGGTGAAGGGAACCGTGGGCGAGTTGGGGGAGTTCGGGCTCATCAGAGAGCTGACGTCCCGGCTCACCACCACCCCGGCGGTGCGGCTCGGGCCGGGCGACGACGCCGCGGTGGTGGCTGCCCCCGACCGCAGGGTCGTGGCGAGTACGGATCTGCTCCTCGAAGGGCGGCACTTCCGCCGCGACTGGTCGACGGCGTACGACGTGGGCCGTAAGGCCGCCGCGCAGAACCTGGCCGACATCGCGGCGATGGGCGCGGTGCCCACCGCGCTCCTGCTCGGGCTGGTCGTGCCGGCCGAACTCCCGGTCACCTGGCCCACCGAGCTGATGGACGGCATCCGCGACGAATGCCAGGTCGCGGGCGCCGCCGTGGTCGGCGGCGACGTCGTGCGCGGCGACTCCATCACGATCGCGATCACGGCGCTGGGCGACCTGCGCAACCACGAGCCGGTGACCCGGTCGGGCGCCCGGCCCGGCGATGTGGTCGCCTACACCGGGTGGTTGGGCTGGTCGGCGGCGGGGCACGCGGTGCTCTCCCGGGGCTTCCGCTCGCCGCGCGCCTTCGTGGAGGCGCACCGCAGGCCGGAGCCGCCGTACCACGCGGGCCCGGCGGCGGCCGGTCTCGGCGCCACCGCGATGACCGACGTCAGCGACGGACTGGTCGCGGACCTCGGGCACATCGCGGACGCGAGCCAGGTCCGTATCGATCTGCGGTCCGGACTGATCGACATCCCCTCGCAGATGAACGACATCGGCCAGGCGGTCGGCGTCGATCCGCTCCAGTGGGTGCTGACCGGAGGGGAGGACCACGCGATCGTCGCGACGTTCCCCGCGGACGCCAAGCTCCCGGCGCGCTGGAAGGTGATCGGGGAGGTCCTCAACCCCTCCGCGCTGCCCCAGGTGACGGTCGACGGCGCCCCGTGGACCAGCAAGGGCGGCTGGGACCACTTCGGCGACATCGAGGACACCCTGTAGGAGCAGGGCGGAGGGGCACGTAGATTCGTCGGTATGCCGATATCCGTGCCCGTGCCTCCCCGTGTTCTCACCGTCGCCGGATCCGACTCCGGCGGCGGTGCGGGCATCCAGGCGGACCTCAAGACGATGCTGGCGTTCGGCGTGCACGGCATGAGCGTGCTCACCGCCGTCACGGCGCAGAACTCCCGGGGCGTCCAGGGCGCCTGGGAGCTGCCGGTGGAGGCCGTACGGGCGCAGTACCGCAGCGTCGTCGACGACATCGGGGTGCAGGCCGTGAAGACCGGAATGCTCTCCTCCGCCGTTCTGGTCGACGCCGTGGCCGAACTGCTCGCCGGGACCGGCGTCCCCGTGGTCGTCGACCCGGTCGGGGTCTCCAAGCACGGCGATCCGCTGCTGGCCGCCTCGGCGCTGGACGGCGTACGGAAGAGGCTGCTGCCGACCGCGACGGTCGCCACCCCCAACCTGGACGAGGTGGCGCAGCTCACCGGCGTACGGGTGGCGGACGAGGCGGATCTGCGGCGCGCGGCGCACGCCGTCCTGGAGTTCGGGCCCCGCTGGGCGCTGATCAAGGGCGGCCATCTGCCGGGGGACGCGGTCGATCTGCTCACCGACGGCACCGAGGAACACTGGCTGCGGGCGCCGCGCCTCGACAACCGGCACACGCACGGCACGGGGTGCACCTACGCGTCGGCGATCGCCGCGGGGCTCGCGGGCGGACAGGACGTGGTGGCGGCCGTCGGGGCGGCCAAGGAGTACGTGACGGGCGCGATCGCGCGCGGCTTCGCACTGGGCGCGGGCATCGGCCCGGTGGACCACGCCTGGCGCTTCCGGGACTGAGGCGTCGAGGTCCGGACCTGAGGCGTCGGACCCCGGGCACGGCAAAGAGCCGGCCCACCGAGGTGGACCGGCTCTTCAAGGCAACCGCAGGGGCTGCGCTACGACGCAGGCGTCAGCGCGAGACCTTGCCGGCCTTGATGCACGATGTGCAGACATTGAGCCGCTTCGGCGTCCGACCGACCACGGCACGCACGCGCTGGATGTTCGGGTTCCAGCGACGGGGCGTACGGCGGTGCGAGTGGGAAATGCTGTTGCCGAAGCCCGGCCCCTTGCCGCAGACGTCGCAGTTGGCAGCCACGGGTCACTCCAAAGACTTCAGATGCTCGTACAGAGAAATCCGGCGTGGCTGAATCAACGAAAACCAAAGCTGTCGATATCGCTTTGCCGGGGGATTGGCCCGACTCTCATCGGGCAACCGCAGCAGCATACAACGACTGCCTCGGTACCCGGAAACTATACCCTTCTCGCATCACCCCGGCCGACGGAGGAGGACCCCGCAGGTGCCGCAGACCCTCGATGCCGCAGCGGTGCGGAGCTGGTGCGCGCTGGCGCTGGACGCCCTCGGCCGGGAGCGCGAGGAGATCGACGCGATCAATGTCTATCCGGTCGCTGACGGAGACACCGGCACCAACCTCTATCTGACCGTGGAGTCCGCCGCACAGGCGGTCGAGGCGGTGTTCGCGGCACACGAGACGGGCGTCTCCGCACCCGCTCCGGCCGACGCCGTACGGGCCATGGCGCACGGCGCGCTGATCGGCGCGCGGGGGAACTCGGGGACGATCCTGGCGCAGCTTCTGCGCGGGATGGCCGAGGTGCTGGCGGACGGTCCGGCCGGTGACGGGGATCACGCGGACGAGGGACCCGGCGAGGGGCCCGGACACGGATACGGGCAGCGATACCGGCAGGGATACGACAGCCGGCTCGCCCCGGCGCTGCGGCGCGCCGCCGAACTGGCCCGCGAGGCCGTCGCGCACCCCGTCGAGGGCACGATCCTGAGTGTGGCGAGCGCCGCCGCCGACGCGGCCGAGGCGGCGGCCCGAGCGGCCCGAGCGGACGGTGCGGACAGTGCTGTGTACGGGGCGGACAAGGGCGGCCGGAACGCGGGCGGGGCGTACGGGGCGGACGCGGCCGGCACCGTACGGGCCGCGTACGCGGGCGCTCGCGCCGCACTCGACGCCACCCCGGGCCAGCTCGCCGTACTCGGCCGCGCGGGCGTCGTCGACGCGGGCGGCCGGGGGCTCCTCACCGTGCTGGGCGCGCTGGTGCGCTGCCTCACCGGCGACGTGCCCGCGCCCTTCCCGGCGGGCCACCGCCGTCACGAGAACCCCGTGGCGGTGGAGTCCGCCGCCGAGGCGTGCGCCACGGAGGGCGGACCCGCCTTCGAGGTGATCTACCTGCTGGAGGCGGACGAGGCCGCCGTGGCCAGGCTGAAGGCCCGGCTCGACGGGCTCGGGGACTCCCTGGTGGTCGTCGGCGGCGACGGGCTGTGGAACGTGCACGTCCATGTCGACGACGCGGGTGCCGCCGTCGAGGCGGGCGTCGAGGCGGGCCGCCCCTACCGCATCCGTATCACCCACTTCGGCGCCGCCGCGGAGGAGCCGCGCGTCCAGCGCGCCGTCGTCGCGGTCGTCCCCGGCGAAGGTCTGGCGGGGCTCTGCGCCGAGGCCGGCGCGACGACCGTCCTCGCCCGCCCCGGGGAGCCGCCCGCCAGCGGGGAACTGGTCGAGGCGATCCGGCGCGCGCACGCCCGCGAGGTGGTCCTCCTGCCGAACGACGAGGCCCTGCGGCACACCGCGGCGGCCGCCGCCGAACAGGCCCGCACCGAAGGGGTACGGGTCGCTCTCATCCCGACCCGGGCCGCCGTCCAGGGCATCGCCGCGCTCGCCGTGCACCAGCCCGAACGCCGCTTCGACGAGGACGTCGTCGCGATGACCAGCGCCGCCGGGGCCACCCGCTACGCCGAACTGGCCGTCGCGGAGCGCCAGTCCTGGACCATGGCGGGCATCTGCCAGGCCGGGGACGTCCTGGGGCTGATCGACGGGGATGTCGCGGTCATCGGCTCCGACCTCGCCGCCACGGCGGAGACGATGCTCTCCCGGATGCTCTCCGCGGGCGGTGAACTCGTGACACTCGTCCTCGGGGAGGATGTGCCCGACACGCTCGCCGCCCGCCTGGAGAGCTACGTACGCGAAGGCCATCTCGCCGTCGACACCGTTGTCCACCGGGGCGGCCGGCAGTCCGCGCCGCTGCTCGTCGGCGTGGAGTGAACCCGGTACGGGACGCGGCGGCACGGCTGCGACCTGCGGAAACCCGGGGGTGTGCGACGGCTGTCAGTGGTGTGGTGTGCAATGGATCGCGTGTCCGCGCTGGATGAACCACTCAAGAAGTCACTCGGCCCCGCCACCGCGAAGGTGATGGCCGAACACCTCGGCCTGCACACGGTCGGTGACCTGCTCCACCACTACCCACGGCGGTACGAGGAGCGCGGCCAGCTCACCACCCTGGCCGAACTCCCGCTGGACGAGGACGTGACGGTGGTCGCCCAGGTCGCGGATTCCCGGATTCTCACGTTCAACCACGGCCGCGGCCAGCGCCTGGAGATCACCCTCACCGACGGCAGCGGCCGGCTCCAGCTCGTCTTCTTCGGCCGCGGGCTCCACAAGCCGCACAAGGAACTGCCGCCCGGCAGCCGCGGCATGTTCGCCGGCAAGGTGTCCGTCTTCAACCGCAAGCTCCAGCTGGCGCACCCCACGTACGTCCCGCTCGGCCGGCCCGACGGGGCCGTGGGGGACGACGACGCCGCGAGCGCCGCGGACGCCTTCGCCGGCAAGCTGATCCCGATCTACCCGGCCTGCAAGGGCCTGGAGTCCTGGAAGATCACCAAAGCCGTCGACGCCGTCCTGCCCCGCGCCGTGGAGGCCGCCGATCCGCTGCCGGCCGCGCTGCGCGAGGGACGCGGCTTCGTCCCGCTGCCCGAGGCGCTGCTCAAGGTCCACCGGCCCGAGACGAGGGCCGACATCGAGGACGCCCGCGCGCGCCTCAAGTGGGACGAGGCGTTCGTCCTCCAGGTCGCGCTCGCCCGGCGGCGGTACGCGGACACCCAGCTCCCCGCCGTCGCCAGGAAGCCGGTGGCGGACGGGCTGCTCGACGCCTTCGACGCCGAACTGCCCTTCACCCTCACGGAAGGCCAGCGGAAGGTCACCGCCGAGATCTTCGCGGACCTCGCCACCGAACACCCCATGCACCGGCTGCTCCAGGGCGAGGTCGGCTCCGGCAAGACGCTCGTCGCGCTGCGCGCGATGCTCACGGTGGTGGACGCGGGCGGCCAGGCCGCGCTGCTGGCGCCCACCGAAGTGCTCGCGCAGCAGCACCACCGCTCGATCACGGAGATGATGGGCGGGCTGGCCGAGGGCGGGACGCTCGGCGGCGCGGAGAACGCCACCAAGGTGGTGCTGCTCACCGGCTCCATGGGCACCGCCGCCCGCCGTCAGGCGCTGCTCGACCTGGTCACCGGCGAGGCCGGGATGGTGATCGGCACGCACGCGCTGATCGAGGACAAGGTGCGCTTCCACGACTTGGGCCTGGTCGTCGTGGACGAGCAGCACCGCTTCGGAGTGGAGCAGCGCGACGCGCTGCGCTCCAAGGGCAAGCAGCCGCCGCACCTGCTGGTCATGACGGCCACCCCCATCCCCCGTACGGTCGCCATGACCGTCTTCGGCGACCTGGAGACGTCCGTACTGGACCAGCTCCCGGCCGGGCGCTCCCCGATCGCCAGCCATGTCGTTCCCGCCGAGGACAAGCCGCACTTCCTCGCCCGCGCCTGGGAGCGGGTGCGCGAGGAGGTCGGCAAGGGGCACCAGGCGTACGTGGTCTGCCCCCGGATCGGGGACGACGACGCGGAGAAGGGCTCCAAGGGCTCCAAGGGCGGCGGCAAGGGCGGCGGAAGCGGGACGGGCGGGACGAAGAAGGCCGCCGAGGCCAAGGAGAAGGCCGCCGATGACGCGGAGAAGCGGCCCCCGCTCGCGGTGCTCGACGTGGCGGAGCAGCTCACGGCGGGGCCGCTGGCCGGGCTCCGGGTCGAGGTCCTGCACGGACGGATGCAGCCGGACGACAAGGACGCCGTGATGCGCCGCTTCGCCGCGGGCGAGGTGGACGTCCTGGTCGCGACGACGGTCATCGAGGTCGGGGTGAACGTCCCCAACGCCACCGCGATGGTGATCATGGACGCGGACCGGTTCGGCGTCTCCCAGCTCCACCAGTTGCGCGGCCGGGTCGGCCGCGGCGCGGCCCCCGGTCTCTGCCTCCTGGTCACCGACATGCCGGAGGCGAGCCCCGCCAGGGCCCGGCTCGGCGCGGTCGCCGCCACGCTCGACGGCTTCGAACTGTCCCGGATCGACCTCGAACAGCGCCGCGAGGGCGATGTGCTGGGCCAGGCCCAGTCCGGGGTGCGCTCCTCGCTGCGGATGCTCGCCGTCATCGAGGACGAGGAGATCATCGCCGCCGCCCGCGAGGAGGCCGTGGCGGTGGTCGCCGCCGACCCGGAGCTGGCGTCCAGCCCCGAACTGCGCACGGCGCTGGACGCGCTGCTGGACACGGAGCGCGAGCAGTACCTCGACAAGGGCTGACGGGGAGGCTGTGCGGGCCGGTCCTCGGGACCGGCCGGGCCCGCTCCCGCCGTACGCCATATCGTGGAGCCCGAGCGGTCGTCGCCGACCTCCGCCCCAGCGCTGTCCGCCCCAGCCCTCCCACGAACCGAGGACCCGACACCCATGACCCGCGTGATCGCCGGTGCCGCCGGCGGACGCCGGCTCGCCGTCCCGCCCGGCACCGGCACCCGCCCCACCTCCGACCGGGCGCGTGAGGGCCTTTTCTCCACCTGGCAGTCGCTCCTCGGCACCCTGGACGGCGTCCGGATCGCCGATCTGTACGCCGGGTCCGGTGCCGTCGGCCTCGAAGCGCTCTCGCGCGGCGCCGCACACGCCCTGCTCGTCGAGGCCGACGGCCGCGCCGCCCGTACCGTCCGCGAGAACGTCGCGGCGCTCCGCCTGCCCGGGGCCGAGGTCCGGACCGGCAAGGCGGAGCAGATCGTCGCGGGACCGGCCCCCCAGGACCCCTACGACCTGGTGTTCCTCGATCCGCCGTACGCCGTCACCGACGACGATCTTCGGGAGATCCTGCTCACACTCCGGACCGGGGGGTGGCTCAGCGGCGATGCCGTCGCCACCGTGGAACGCAGCACCAGAGGTGGGCAATTCGGCTGGCCGACCGGCTTCGTACCGCTGCGGTCCCGTCGCTACGGCGAGGGAACGCTTTGGTACGGTCGCGCCGCTTCTCGTGACGAAGACGCATCATGACCGGACCGGAGAGCGAGGGAATTCAGTTGCGCCGCGCCGTCTGTCCGGGGTCCTTCGACCCCATCACCAATGGACATCTCGACATCATCGCCCGCGCCTCCAAGCTGTACGACGTCGTACACGTCGCAGTGATGATCAACCAGTCCAAGAAAGGGCTGTTCACGATCGAGGAGCGGATCGAGCTGATCCGCGAGGTCACCGCCGAATTCGGCAATGTCGAGGTGGAGTCCTTCCACGGCCTCCTCGTGGACTTCTGCAAGCAGCGCGACATCCCGGCCATCGTGAAGGGCCTGCGCGCCGTCAGCGACTTCGACTACGAGTTGCAGATGGCCCAGATGAACAACGGGCTCTCGGGCGTCGAGACCCTGTTCGTCCCCACCAACCCCACGTACAGCTTCCTCTCCTCCTCCCTGGTGAAGGAAGTGGCCACCTGGGGCGGGGACGTCTCCCACCTGCTGCCGCCCGCCGTCCACACCGCGGTCATAGAGCGCCTCGGCAAGAAGTGACGCGCTGACCGCCCGTCACCCGGTGTCGGACGGACGCGCACTGGCCTTACAGTCGTTGCGTCCGTCTCCAAACCGGCCGAAAGAGTGGCGAGCACACGGTGGACGTGCAGAAGAAGCTCGACGAGATCGTCGACACGGTGGGCAACGCCCGCTCGATGCCCATGTCCGCGTCCTGTGTGGTCAACCGGGCCGAGCTGCTCGCGCTGCTCGAAGAGGTACGCGAGGCGCTGCCCGACTCGCTGGCCCAGGCGCGGGAGCTGCTCGGCGGGCAGGAGCAGCTCGCCGAACAGGCCCGCCAGGAGGCGGAGCGCATCATCGAGGGCGCGCACGCCCAGCGCTCCACGCTGATCTCGGACACGGCGGTCGCCCGCCGCTCCCAGGAGGAGGCCGACCGTATCCTCGCCGAGGCCCGCAGGGAGGCCGAGGAGGTCCGCGCCGAGGCCGACGACTACGTCGACTCGAAGCTCGCCAACTTCGAGGTCGTCCTCACCAAGACCATCGGTTCCGTCGACCGGGGGCGCGAGAAGCTGCTCGGCCGCTCCCCGGGCTCCGGCGAGCCGGGGTACGCGGGCGCCGATGACGACGACGCCCCGGAGTACAGCGCGGACCCCAGCACCCTGATCCGGCGGGCCGACGAGTACGTCGACGCCAAGATCGGCGCCTTCGAGGCCGTCCTGACCAAGACGCTCGAAGCGGTCGGGCGGGGCCGGCAGAAGCTGCACGGCCGCACGGAGTCCGACGAGCTGGGGGCGCACATGGCCGCCCAGGACGCGGCGGGCCCGCAGGCGCGCACCAGCGACGCCGACTACCTGGCCGACCTCGCCGGGACCCCGCGGGAAGCCCTCCAGGCGCCCGTGGCGGCCCCGCAGCAGCCCCTCGCGCCTCCGGAGCCCGCCCTGCCCCCAGCACCCGTCCAGCAGCCGTACACGGACCCCGCCTACGCGCGGACGGCGCAGCGGTCCGCCGGTACGGGGTACCAGGACGGCGGCTACGAGGCGACCGGCGGGTACCAGGACCCGGCGTACCCCGCCACGGACCCCGGCTACGGGGCGGGCTACCCGCAGCAGGACGCCTACGGTTATCAGCAGGACCCGTACACGTACCAGCAGCAGGGCTACGGCCAGGACCAGGGACAGGGGCAGCAGCAGGCCCAGGGGTACGACCCGAACTACGGCTGGCAGCAGCAACCGCAGACGGACGGGCGGCCCGCGCTCCCGGCCCTGCCCGCCGCCCCCGCCGACCAGCAGCAGGGCGCGCTCGACGAGACCAGTTTCTTCGACACGAGCATGATCGACCTGGAGCAGCTCCGCCGCTACGAACAGGGCCACTGACCGGGTCCGGACCCCGCCCAGGGCCCGGAACCCGTCCAGGCCCCGGCCCCGGCCCCGTCCCGTGACCCCGCCCAGGGCCCCTGACGGGCCCGGATTGGGTCTACGGCGGCCGGTCCAGTACCCTGGTTCTTCGGCCGTGTGTATGTCCGCGGCTCAGGCTGCCCGCTTCGCTTCCGCGACGGTGGCGGCCCCTCTCTCCAGATCCGAAAGCGGGAAACAGCCCTGAACGCGCGCCTCGACCACCACAACCCCCTCGTGTTCGACACACACGAGCTGGGGCGGCGTCCTGGTGCGCTCCGCAAGGTGACCCGCTCGGTGCCCGCCCCCAAGGACTTCGGTATCGACGGGGTCATCGGAGCGCCCGAGGGCGCCCCGGTGGAGCTGGACCTCCGCCTTGAGTCGGTCATGGAAGGGGTGCTCGTCACGGGCACCGCCCGTGTCTCGGCCGAGGGGGAGTGCGTAAGGTGTCTGGAGCCGCTCAGCCATGAAGTGGCGGCGGACTTCCAGGAGATGTTCTCGTACCACGACACCGACGACCGGGGCCGCAGCCGTGCGGAGCCGGCCGACGACGCCGAGGACGACGAGGACACGCTCTTCATCGAGGACGGCCTGTTCGACCTCGAACCCGTGCTGCGTGATGCGGTGGTGCTCGCACTGCCGATGCAGCCGGTGTGCCGGGAGACCTGCGCCGGCCTGTGTTCCACATGTGGGATCAGGCTGGACGAGAACCCGGACCACCACCATGACGCCGTCGACATCCGTTGGGCGGCATTGCAGGGACTCGCCGAGACCGTCAAGGACGGCGAGAAGGACAACATGGGCGGCGCCGAAGCAGGCGTCGACGAGAAGCAGGAGAAGTAGCCGTGGCTGTTCCGAAGCGGAAGATGTCGCGCAGCAACACGCGCCACCGCCGGTCGCAGTGGAAGGCTGCGGTCCCCAACCTGGTTTCGTGCGAGCGTTGCCAGGAGCCGAAGCTCCAGCACATCGCGTGCCCGAGCTGCGGCACCTATAACAAGCGCCAGGTCCTCGAGGTCTGAGCGGCTGGTGAGAGGCTCGATGTCTGAACTGGTCCCTGCTAAGAAGCAGACAGACACTGTCAGTACGGCCTCGTCCCACACGCTTCTGGAAGGGCGGCTCGGGTACCACCTCGAGACCGCCCTTCTGGTACGTGCGCTGACCCATCGCTCGTTCGCGTACGAGAACGGCGGTCTGCCCACCAACGAGCGGCTCGAATTCCTCGGGGATTCGGTGCTCGGCCTGGTGGTCACGGACACGCTGTACCGCATCCACCCCGACCTGCCCGAAGGCCAACTGGCCAAGTTGCGGGCCGCGGTGGTCAACTCACGTGCGCTGGCGGAAGTGGGCCGCGGCCTCGAACTCGGCTCCTTCATCCGGCTCGGCCGGGGCGAAGAGGGCACGGGTGGCCGGGACAAGGCCTCCATCCTCGCCGACACCCTTGAAGCGGTGATCGGCGCCGTCTATCTCGACCAGGGCCTCGAAGCGGCGTCCGAGCTGGTGCACCGGCTCTTCGACCCGCTCATCGAGAAGTCCTCGAATCTCGGGGCGGGCCTGGACTGGAAGACCAGTCTCCAGGAGCTGACCGCGGCGGAGACCCTCGGCGTGCCCGAGTACCTCGTCACGGAGACAGGACCCGACCACGAGAAGACCTTCACCGCTGCCGCCCGCGTCGGTGGTGTCTCGTACGGCACCGGCACCGGCCGCAGCAAGAAGGAAGCGGAGCAGCAGGCGGCGGAGTCCGCCTGGCGGTCCATCCGGTCCTCGGCCGACGAACGGGAGGCGGCGGCGAAGTCCGGCGCCGGTGGACCGTCCGTCACCGACTCCGGAGCCGGTGAACCGGCGGTCGCCGGCACCGGTGACTCGCCCGCTGCCGGCGGAGGAGGGGCCACCGACGCCACTTCTCCACCGGCGGAGCAGGCTCCGGCGGACACCGCGACGGGCTGACCGTCCGTCCGTACGCTCCTTCCCGGTACGCCCCTCGTGCCGTCCGCGGCGCGAGGGGCGTCTCCCGTGGGGCCCCCGCCCGGCGGGCTCCGTACCCGCTGATCGCCGTTGCCCTGTTCCGAGGAGCCTCCCGTGCCCGAGCTGCCCGAGGTCGAAGTCGTCCGGCGCGGACTCGAACGCTGGATCAGCGGCCGGACCGTCGCCGAGACCGACGTGCTCCATCCGCGCGCGGTACGGCGCCACCTCGGGGGCGGTACGGACTTCGCCGCGCGTCTCAAGGGGCACACCATCGGCGCCGCGCGGCGCCGCGGCAAGTACCTGTGGCTGCCGCTCACGGACACCGACGCCTCGATCCTGGGCCATCTCGGGATGAGCGGTCAGCTTCTCGTGCAGCCCGAGACCGCCCCCGCCGAGAAGCACCTGCGGATCCGGGTCCGCTTCGACGACCCGCTCGGCACCGAGCTGCGCTTCGTCGACCAGCGCACCTTCGGCGGCCTCTCGCTCCACGACAACACACCCGACGGGGTGCCGGACGTCATCGCGCACATCGCCCGTGACCCCCTGGACCCCGCCTTCGACGAGGACGCCTTCCTCACCGCGCTGAAGCTGCGCCGTACGACGGTCAAGCGCGCGCTGCTCGACCAGTCACTGATCAGCGGCGTCGGCAACATCTACGCGGACGAGGCGCTCTGGCGCGCCAGACTCCATTACGAACGTCCCACCGCGACGCTGCCCCGCCCCCGCGCCGTCGAACTGCTCGGCCACGCGCGCGACGTGATGCACGCGGCGCTCTCCGTCGGCGGCACCAGTTTCGACAGCCTGTACGTCAATGTGAACGGCGAGTCCGGTTACTTCGACCGGTCGCTCGACGCGTACGGACGCGAGGGCGAGCCGTGCCGCCGCTGCGGGACCCCGATCCGCCGGCGCCCCTGGATGAACCGCTCCAGCTACTTCTGCCCGCGCTGTCAGCGCCCGCCGCGCGCCGCGTCGTAACGCTCCCGCGCCGCCAGCACCTCGGGCATCCGCCCTTCCAGCAGGTGGACGAGCCCGAGCAGCCGCCCGGCGGCCTCCCGGCCCAGCGGCGTCAGCTCGTAGTCCACGCGCGGCGGGTTGACCGGTTGCGCGTCGCGGCGTACGAGGCCGTCCCGCTCCAGTGCGTGCAGGGTCTGGGAGAGCATCTTCTCGCTCACCCCGTCGACGCGCCGCCGCAGCTCGTTGAAGCGGAAGCCGCTCTCGTGAAGCGCGCAGAGGGTGAGACCGCCCCAGCGGCCCGTCACATGCTCCAGCGTGCCGCGCGAGGGGCACTGCCGGGAGAACACGTCGAAGGCGAACCCGTCGGGCCCGGCGTCATCGGAGAGGGTGTCCATCTCCGCACCTTACTAGCGGAAAGCGCCACCCGATGGGTGGCGCTTTCTCGCAGTGGGTGCTGGGGCGGGCCGGCCGCGCACCGTACGGGGCGGCCCCGCGCGCCGTACCGGGTCAGAAGCCGAAGTTCTGCGTCCACCACGGGCCGCCGGAACTGGTGTTCACCCCGACGCCGAGCCGGGTGTAGTCGCAGTTCAGGATGTTGGCGCGGTGGCCCTCGCTGTTCATCCAGGAGTCCATCACCGCCTCGGCGGTGGCCTGCCCCCGGGCTATGTTCTCGCCTCCGAGGTTCTTCACACCGGCCTGGTCCGCGCGGTCCCAAGGAGTGTCGCCGTCGGGGTCCGTGTGGTCGAAGAAGCCACGCGCCGCCATGTCGTCGCTGAACGCCTGCGCCAGCGCGTTCAGACTCCCGTCGGCCTTCAGCGCGGCGCAGCCGACCTTGGCCCGCTCCTGGTTGACCAGCGAGAGCACGGCCGACGCGGTGGACGAGGGCGCCGCCTGGGGCTGCTCGGCGGCGCGCTCCGTGGTCTGCGAGGGCGCCGGAGCCTCGTCCTCCTTGGTGGGGGAGGCGGCCGAGCCCGCCGAGCCGGAGCCCGTGTCCTTCGAGGGGGTCTCCGTCTTCGCCTTCGGCGGCGCGGGGGCGGGCTTCGCCTGCGTCGGGGAGGCGGAGGGCGACGTGGAGGAGGGCGAGGCCGACTTCTTCGGGCCCGTCGTCCGCTCCGCGCTACGGCTCGGCTCCATCTTCGCCGTACGCGTCGGATCCGCGGAGGCACCGCCCTGCTGCTGGAGCTCGGGCGCGCCCTCGCTGCGGATCTGCTCACCGGTGGTGCCGCCGCCGCTCACCGAGAACTGGCCCCCGCCGGGCAGCAGACCGGAGGCGACCGCGACGGCGCCGACCGCCATCGCCGCGGAGGCGCCGAGCAGTCCCGTACGGACGGGCTTGGCGACCCGGCCCTTGCGGCGCGGTGCGCCCGAGGGGCCGTTGGCGGAGTCCTCGGGGGATACGACAGGTACGCCGGGGGCGGCGGAGCGTCGGTGGCGTCCCATCTGTGGTGCCTTCCTCAGTCTCGACGGCAACGTTACTCACCCGTATGAGTGAGGCTCATTGCGACCGGACTGTACGGCATGGCACGTGGGGGTGCCGGGCCTGGAGAGCAATTGGCCGATTAGCTTTGCGCCTATGAAAGAAGATGTACGACTCACGGCTTGGGTCCGCGGCCGAGTGCAAGGAGTCGGCTTCCGCTGGTTCACCAGGGCGAACGCTCTGGAGATCGGCGGTCTCACCGGATTCGCCCTCAATCTCGACGACGGCAGGGTGCAGGTCGTCGCGGAGGGACCGCGTGACAATTGCCACCGGCTGCTGGAGTGGCTCCGTTCCACCGACACACCCGGGCGAGTGGACGGAGTCACTGAGATCTGGGACACCCCGCGCGGCGGTTACGAGAGCTTCGCGATCCGCTGAGAAGCGAGCCCGTCTTCCCGGCTCACAGGGGCCGGGAATTGCCACCGGGATAACCGACTCTCCGCGATGACCAGCGATGACCTGGTGGTTGCCAAGAACGGCCGGCTGTGCCAAGCTCCCCGGTCAGCGAAGATCTCGACGCCCCCCGGGACCCGGGGAGAGCGCGCGCCGCCGCAGGCCGCGGCCCCGCGCCACCGGGCCGTCCGGCGCCCCGGGCTGTGATCGTGTTGACCGTCAAACTTTTTGGTGAGACTCTGGAATCCCCGCGCACCTTAGCTGTTTGGCAGTAAGACCCGCAGTGATGAACAAGCACTGCCAGGCACCGCGGGTGCGATTTCCCTCACGACCCACACCGCATTCGGTCGGTCACACAGTGTGGAGGACCATTCATCATGGCAAAGGCGCTTCTCGGTTATGTCGGCGGTTCCGACCCGCGACTCCTCGCCGAGATGCGACGGCTTCAGCAGCGCGTCCAGGACCTCGAATCCGAGCTCGTACGGATCCAGTCCGAGAACGACGTGCTGAATGCTGCTGTCGCACAGCACCCCGGAGAGTCGCTGCTCAACGGCATCGACATTGACGTACCCCAGGCGGAGCCCGCGCTCACCTGATGACAGCCCCCGTCGGGGCCGGGTGAGAAACACTCTCGCAAGATATGCAAGGGACGCTTCGGCGTCCCTTCTTTCTTTCCATCTTCCCCTGTACGAAGCTTTGTTGGCGCTGCCACGCCTTTCTTAACGTCTGATGTGCCCTGCGCGTTCCACGGTGAAACCGGCGACGGACGATCCGGGCCCGGTAGAGTCCGGCGGCGTGCACCTCAAGGCCATGACCCTGCGCGGGTTCAAATCCTTCGCCTCCGCCACGACGCTGCGCTTCGAGCCGGGTATCACCTGTGTCGTGGGCCCGAACGGCTCCGGGAAATCCAATGTGGTGGACGCGCTCTCCTGGGTCATGGGAGAGCAGGGCGCGAAGTCGCTGCGCGGCGGAAAAATGGAAGACGTGATCTTCGCCGGCACGACCGGGCGCCCCGCGCTCGGCCGTGCCGAGGTCTCTCTCACGATCGACAACTCCGACGGCGCGCTGCCGATCGACTACGCCGAGGTCACCATTACGCGGATCATGTTCCGCAACGGCGGCAGCGAATACCAGCTCAATGGTGATACCTGCCGGTTGCTCGATATCCAGGAACTGCTCTCCGACTCCGGTATCGGCCGCGAGATGCACGTGATCGTCGGACAGGGCCAGCTCGACTCCGTACTCCACGCCGATCCGATGGGCCGCCGGGCATTCATCGAGGAAGCCGCCGGGGTGCTGAAGCACCGCAAGCGGAAAGAGAAGGCGCTGCGGAAACTGGAGGCGATGAAGGCGAATCTCGCCCGGGTCCAGGACCTGACGGACGAACTGCGCCGCCAGCTCAAGCCGCTCGGCCGGCAGGCGGCGGTCGCGCGGCGGGCCGCCGTCATCCAGGCCGACCTGCGTGACGCCCGGCTGCGGCTGCTCGCCGACGATCTGGTGCGGCTGCGCGAGGCGCTGCGTACGGAGATCGCGGACGAGGCCGAGCTGAAGAGCCGCAAGGAGGAGGCCGAGAGCAGGCTGCAGGCCGCGCTGACCCGCGAGGCCGAACTGGAGGAGGAGGTGGCGCGGCTCGCGCCGCGCCTGCGGAAGGCCCAGCAGACCTGGTACGAGCTGTCGCAGCTCGCCGAACGGGTACGCGGCACCATCTCGCTGGCCGACGCGCGGGTCACCAGCGCCACCCACGCCCCCGAGGAGGAGCGGCGGGGCCGCGACCCGGAGGACTTGGAGCGCGAGGCCGCCCGGGTCCGGGAGCAGGAGGCGGAGCTGACCGCCGCGCTGGAGGCGGCCGAGCACGCCCGCGAGGACACCGTCGCCCACCGCGCCGAGCTGGAGCGCCGTCTCGCCGAGGAGGAACGCCGCCTGAGGGACGCCGCCCGCGCTCTCGCGGATCGCCGCGAGGGCCTGGCGCGGCTGCACGGCCAGGTCACCGCGGCGCGCGGCCGGGCGGCCTCGGCGCAGGCGGAGATCGGCCGGCTCGCCACGGCCAGGGACGAGGCGCGCGAGCGCGCGGCCCTGGCGCGGGGGGAGTACGAACAGCTCAAGGCCGAGGTCGACGGCCTCGACGCGGAGGACGACGCGCTCGGGGCCCGGTACGAGGACGCCCGCCGCGCGCTCTCCGAGGCGGAGACGGCGCAGAGTGCGGCGCGCGACGCCGCGAACACGGCGGAACGCGAACACGCCGCGCTGACCGCCCGCCACGACGCCCTCGCCCTGGGGTTGCGCCGCAAGGACGGAACCGGGGCGCTGCTGGGCGCCCGCGACCGGCTCACCGGCCTGCTGGGCCCCGCGGCGGAACTGCTCACCGTCACCCCAGGCCAGGAGGTCCCGGTCGCCGCGGCGCTGGGCGCGGCGGCCGACGCCGTCGCGGTCAGCGGCCCCGCCGCCGCAGTGGAGGCCCTGCGGCTGCTGCGCGAACAGGACGCGGGACGGGCGGCGCTGCTACTGGGCGCCCCGGCGCCGGACGCGCCGCAGGCCGGGGTCCCGGGCCAGGGCGCGGACGGTGCGCGGGGCGCGGTGCCGCCCGTACCGGCGGCGGACACCGGTGACGCCCCGCCCGGCCCGCGCGGGGCACCCGCGTCCGCCCCGTCGCCCGCGTCCGCCCCGTCGCCCGCGCCGTCCGCCCCGTACGCGCCCGGCGGGGTACCCGCGCAGAGCGGCGGCCCCGGTACGGACGAGGCAGGGACGGCGGTTACGGCGGGAGCGGCCCCCGGGACGGCCGGCTCCGTACGGACCGCCGTCGCCGCGCCGTACGTCGTCGACCTCGTCCAGGGACCGGCCGAGCTGATGGGCGCCGTACGCCGGCTCGTACGCGACATGGTGGTCGTCGCCACCCTCGAAGATGCCGAGGCACTGGTCGCCGCGCGGCCCACACTCACCGCCGTGACCGCCGAAGGGGATGTGCTCGGGGCGCACTTCGCGCACGGCGGCTCCGCGGGGGCGCCCAGTCTGCTGGAGGTGCGGGCCTCCGTCGACCAGGCGGCCGACGAACTGGCGCTGCTCGCCGTACGGTGCGAGGAACTGGACGGGGCGCGGCGCGCCGCCGCCGCACGCCGCACCGAACACGCCGCGCTCGTGGAGGAGCTGGGGGAGCTGCGCCGGGCCGCCGACCGGGAGAAGTCCGCGGTGTCCGGGCGGCTCGGGCGGCTCTCCGGGCAGGCCGGCGCCGCCGCCGCGGAGGCCGAACGGGCCGCCGGGGCCGCCGCCGAGGCGCAGGAGGCGCTGGAGCGGGCCACGGAGGAGGCGGAGGAGCTGACGGAGCGCCTGCTCGTCGCGGAGGAGGAGTCCCCCCTCGGGGAGGGCCACGAGGAGCCGGACACCTCCGTACGGGACCGGCTGGCCGCCGACGGCGCGAACGCCCGGCAGACCGAGATGGAGGCGAGGCTCCAGGTTCGTACCCACGAGGAGCGCGTGAAGGGGCTCGCGGGCCGGGCCGACGGCCTCGACCGTGCGGCACGCGCCGAGCGCGAGGCGCGGGCGCGCGCGGAACGGCGGCGCGCCCGGCTGCGTCACGAGGCACGTGTGGCCACCGCGGTCGCGGCCGGCGCCCGGCAACTTCTCGCGCACGTCGAGGTCTCGGTCGTACGGGCCGAGGCGGAGCGCGCCGCCGCAGAGCAGGCCAGGGCCGTACGCGACCAGGAGCTGACCGCCGAGCGGAACACCGGCCGCGACCTCAAGAGCGAGCTGGACAAGCTCACCGACTCGGTGCACCGGGGCGAGGTGCTCGGTGCCGAGAAGCGGTTGCGGATCGAGCAGCTTGAGGCGAAGGCGCTGGAGGAACTGGGCGTGGAGCCGGCCGGGCTGATCGCCGAGTACGGCCCTGACCAGCCTGTG
Organism: Streptomyces sp. NPDC059092; assembly: GCF_042756365.1. NCBI lineage: Bacteria > Bacillati > Actinomycetota > Actinomycetes > Kitasatosporales > Streptomycetaceae > Streptomyces > Streptomyces sp. NPDC059092. The sequence goes on along the minus strand of NZ_JBHZEJ010000041.1, from coordinate 26,393 downwards.
CCGCCCTCGCCGGCGGCCGAGGGCGAGGGGCTGCCGGAGGACCCCGGGGATCCACGGAACCGGCCCAGGCCGTACGCGCGGACCGAGCAGGAGAAGCGGCTCAGGGCCGCCGAACGGGCGTATCAGCAGCTCGGGAAGGTGAATCCGCTGGCCCTTGAGGAGTTCGCGGCGCTGGAGGAGCGCCACCAGTTCCTCTCCGCGCAGCTCGAAGACCTGAAGAAGGCGCGGGCGGATCTGCTGGGGGTGGTGAAGGAGGTCGACGAGCGGGTGGAGCAGGTCTTCACCGAGGCGTTCCGTGACACCGCCGTCCAGTTCGAGGGGGTCTTCTCGCGGCTCTTCCCGGGCGGCGAGGGGCGGCTGATCCTCACGGATCCGGAGAACATGCTGACCACCGGTGTGGACGTGGAGGCCAGGCCGCCGGGCAAGAAGGTCAAGCGGCTCTCGCTGCTCTCCGGCGGCGAACGGTCCCTGACCGCGGTGGCGCTGCTGGTGTCGATCTTCAAGGCCAGGCCGAGCCCGTTCTATGTGATGGACGAGGTCGAGGCGGCGCTCGACGACACCAATCTCCAGCGGCTGATCCGCATCATGCGGGAGCTCCAGGAGAGCTCCCAGCTCATCGTGATCACCCATCAGAAACGGACGATGGAGGTCGCCGACGCGCTCTACGGGGTGTCGATGCAGGGGGACGGGGTATCCAAGGTCATCAGCCAGCGGCTCCACTGAGGTTCATGGCTTCACTGAGCGACATGTCATTTTCAAATCTTGAAGATCTGGTGAGAGTGAGGCGAGGGATTTGTCGCACAGTGCCGTATACGGTCCCGGATCATCTCTTCAAAAGCTGAAGGCATAGTCTCTTACGCGTTGCTTTTGCCTTCAAGTGGTGGCTGGCGAGACGTTATGCCTCACTTGGAAGGCTCGCCCACCCCACGCCCGGCAAGGCAGCCGGGCGGCCTCAGGAGTACACGTGACCAGCACAGCGCAGGTTCCGCCGCCAGGAGGCCGAGCGGCCCACCCCGAACACCTCGGCCATGTCGTCTTCATCACGGCCGCCGCCGCGATGGGCGGCTTCCTCTTCGGCTACGACAGCTCGGTGATCAACGGCGCCGTCGAGGCCATCCGGGACCGGTACGACATCGGCTCCGCGGCCCTCGCCCAGGTCATCGCCATCGCACTGATCGGCTGCGCGATCGGGGCCGCCACGGCGGGCCGGATCGCCGACCGGATCGGCCGGATCCGCTGCATGCAGATCTCCGCCGTCCTCTTCACGATCAGCGCGGTCGGCTCGGCCCTGCCGTTCAACATCTACGACCTCGCGTTCTGGCGGATCATCGGCGGCTTCGCGATCGGCATGGCGTCGGTGATCGGCCCCGCGTACATCGCCGAGGTCTCGCCCGCCGCCTACCGTGGCCGGCTCGGCTCCTTCCAGCAGGCCGCGATCGTCATCGGCATCGCCATCTCACAGCTCGTCAACTTCGGCATCCTTCAGCTCGCGAACGGCGACCAGCGCGGCAAGCTGCTGGGATTCGAAGCATGGCAGTGGATGCTCGGTGTGATGGTCGTACCGGCGGTGCTCTACGGTCTGCTCTCCTTCGCGATCCCCGAGTCCCCGCGTTTCCTGATCTCCGTCGGCCGGGTGGACCGCGCCAAGCAGGTGCTCGCCGAGGTCGAGAGCAAGGACATCGACCTGGACGCGCGGGTCGACGAGATCAAGCACGCGATGCACCGCGAGCACAAGTCGACCTTCAAGGACCTGCTGGGCGGTGGCGGCTTCTTCTTCCTGCCCATCGTGTGGGTGGGCATCGGGCTCTCGGTCTTCCAGCAGCTCGTCGGCATCAACGTCGCCTTCTACTACTCGGCGACGCTCTGGCAGTCCGTCGGGATCAACCCGTCCAGCTCGTTCTTCTATTCGTTCACGACGTCGATCGTCAACATCATCGGCACCGTGATCGCGATGGTCCTGGTGGACCGGGTCGGCCGCAGGCCGCTCGCCCTCGTCGGCTCCACCGGTATGGCCGTCGCGCTCGCCTGCGAGGCGTGGGCGTTCTCCGCCCACCTGGTCGACGGCAAACTTCCCAGCACCGAGGGCACCGTCGCCCTGGTCGCCGCGCATGTGTTCGTGCTCTTCTTCGCGCTGTCGTGGGGCGTCGTCGTCTGGGTCTTCCTCGGTGAGATGTTCCCGAACCGGATCCGCGCCGCCGCGCTCGGTGTCGCCGCCTCGGCACAGTGGATCGCGAACTGGGCCATCACGGCGAGCTTCCCGAGCCTGGCCGACTGGAACCTTTCGGGAACGTACGTCATTTATGCCTGCTTCGCCACGCTCTCCATTCCGTTCGTGATCTTCTTCGTGAAGGAGACGAAGGGAAAGACGCTGGAGGAGATGGGTTAGCCCGTCCCGGAGCGGGGCGGGCAGGACGCGAGGACGTCAGACGCCCAGTCCTGTCGATTCCGTGTCGGACCCGCCTGCCGTCGGCGCTGTCCCTGCCGCCGGCTCTCCTCCCGTCCTGGCCCCGGCCTCCGCTCCCGCGGTCGCCGGGGCCTTCGCGCGCTCGCGCGGCAGTACCCCGTACAACCCCGCCGCCACCAGGACCGTGACGACCCAGCCCAGGCTGTTCTCCCCGACCCAGGTCCCGGTGAGGGGGCCCGAGAACCACTGCACCGAGGTGAAGAGCAGCCCCACCACCAGCGCCGTACCCCAGGCGACCATGGCCGACGGGGCGAATCCGCCCCGGTACCAGTAGCCGCTGGTGCGGGTCGTGTCCATCAGCGCCGCACCGTCGTACGTACGCCGCCGCAGCATGTCCACGCCGAAGACGCCGATCCACGCGGAGAACGCCACCGCGAGCAGTGTGAGGAACGAGACGAACGAGCCGATGAAGCTCGTGGCGACCACCATCAGCAGGAAACCGAGGATCAGGCTGATCACCGCGTTCACGCTGACCGCCCACGCACGGGGCACCTTGATGCCCAGCGTCTGCGCCGTGAACCCCGCCGAGTACATCGACATCGAGTTGATCAGCACCATCCCCACCAGCGCGATCAGCAGGTACGGCACGGATATCCAGGTGGGCAGCAGGGCGCCGATGAAGGAGACCGGGTCCTGCGCCGTGGCCAGATCCGGGGTCCCCACCGCCATCACCGCACCCATCAGCACCAGGGGCAGCACCACGATCCCCGCGCCGCCCACTGTCGTACCGACCATCGCCCGGCCCGAGGCGGACCGGGGCAGGTAACGGGTGAAGTCGGGGCCCGAAGGGACCCAACTGAGACCGCCTGCCGCGATCGTGCCGATACCCGCGATCATCATCGCCGTCGATCCGGCCGGCTTGCCGAAGACCGCCGACCAGTCGGTCCCGGCGATGAGATAAACGAGCACCAGCACGCTGAACGCGCCGAAGAGATACGCCGACCAGGTGCCGCAGATCCGCAGCGCCTTGATGCCCAGACCCGAGACCAGGAAGGTCCCGGCCACGAAGAGCAGCAGAGTGATCACGACGAGCGGGGTGCCGCGCTTGATTCCGAAGAGCAGATCGAGCACCGTCAGCACGGCGTACGCGCCGGTCACCGCGTTGATCGTCTCCCAGCCCCAGCGGGCGACCCAGATCAGCGACCCCGGGAAGAGATTCCCGCGCTGACCGAAGACCGCCCGGGAGAGCGCCATCCCGGGCGATCCGCCGCGCTTGCCCGCGATGGAGATCAGCCCCACCGTGCCGTACGAGACGACGGGCGCCGTGACCCCGACGACCAGCGCCTGCCAGAAGTTGAGGCCGTTGAGGACGATCAGACCGGCGCCCATCGTGAGCAGCAGCACGCTGATGTTGGCGGCGACCCAGGTGGGGAAGAGTCCCCGCACATGACCGGTGCGCTCGTCGTCGGGGACGGGCTCCAGGCCACGGGTCTCCATCGCGCCTTCGGGCGCGGAGGCGTGGGGCATGAACAGGCTCCGTACAGAGGTGGGGGCTCCTGCGGGGGGAGTGGACCTCCGGGCGAACCCGGAACCTCCACCATCGTACGTTCGGGGTAAAACGTCCAAATCGTCACGAGGATCTTCGTGCGAACCTCTGAAGTCAGGGCCGGGGCGGACCTCGTCGGGACGCGCCCCGGCATGGCCGAGAGCCGCGCCCGGCCGTGGCCGATACTGGGAGCGTTATGGAAATCGTCATCCTTGTTGTAGTCATCGCCCTGGTCGCGGTCGGCGCGATCAGCGGGCTCGTGGTCAGCAGCCGCAAGAAGAAGCTGCCGCCCTCGTCACCGTCGAGCACGCCGACCATCACAGCCCCACCCGCAGAACCGCACGTCGGTGACGAGGCGGAGACACCGCGCGACGAACCGCGCCGTACGATCGAGGAGGTCGGGCTCCCCGACACCACGGCCGGTGCGCCGGTCGTCGTCGAGGAGCCCGTCGAGGCCGCCGAGGCACCCGCCGTCGAGGTCCCCGAGCCGTCCGCCGGCCGGCTGGTCCGGCTGCGCGCGCGGCTCGCCCGCTCGCAGAACACCCTCGGCAAGGGCCTGCTCACCCTGCTCTCCCGCGAGCATCTGGACGAGGAGACCTGGGAGGAGATCGAGGAGACCCTGCTCACCGCCGACGTCGGTGTCGCGCCGACCCAGGAACTGGTCGAGCGGCTGCGCGAACGCGTCCGGGTACTGGGCACCCGCACCCCGGCGGAGCTGCGTACCCTCCTCAGGGAAGAGCTGCTGGCGCTCCTCGACCCCGAAGTCGACCGGGCGGTCAAGACGGAGAGCGGGCTGGACACGCCCGGCGTCGTGATGGTCGTCGGCGTCAACGGCACCGGTAAGACCACGACCACCGGCAAGCTGGCGCGGGTGCTCGTCGCGGACGGCCGGTCGGTCGTCCTCGGCGCGGCGGACACCTTCCGCGCCGCCGCCGCCGACCAGCTCCAGACGTGGGGCGAGCGCGTCGGCGCGCGCACCGTGCGGGGCCCCGAGGGCGGCGACCCGGCGTCGGTCGCCTTCGACGCGGTCAAGGAGGGCATCGCGGAGGGCGCGGACGTCGTCCTCATCGACACGGCGGGGCGCCTGCACACCAAGACCGGCCTGATGGATGAGCTGGGCAAGGTCAAGCGGGTCGTGGAGAAGCACGGCCCGCTCGACGAGGTGCTGCTCGTCCTGGACGCGACGACCGGGCAGAACGGGCTCGTCCAGGCGCGGGTCTTCGCGGAGGTCGTCGAGATCACGGGGATCGTGCTGACCAAACTGGACGGTACGGCCAAGGGCGGCATCGTGATCGCGGTCCAGCGGGAGCTGGGCGTACCGGTGAAGCTGGTGGGTCTGGGCGAGGGCCCGGACGACCTCGCGCCGTTCGAGCCCGCCGCCTTCGTCGACGCGCTGATCGGGGACTGACCCCGGCCGTCGAGGCGTCGCCGTCCGTCGGGAAACCGCCGGACGGCGCAGCGCCGGCTCGGGCGTACGGGTACTCACCCGGCCGGCAGCGGCCTCGTGCCCTCGTAGTCACGTTCCCCCGCTCTGCGGCTCTATGGCCATGCGGCTCTACGGCGGCGGCATCGAGCGGTGGCAGATGTACGCCAGGGTGCCGAGCAGCAGCCGGGCCTGCGGGGGCGGTGCGGCCGTGTCCAGGGACGGTGGCCGCAGCCAGCGGACCGGGCCGAGACCGGCCAGGTCCGACGGGGGTGCCGTGACGTGCGTGCCGACGCCCAGACCGTGCAGATCCAGATCCGCGTCGTCCCAGCCCATCCGGTAGAGCAGCTCCGGCAGCTCGGCCGCCGCGCCCGGTGCGACGAAGAAGCGGGCGCGGCCCGTCGGCGTCGCCAGCACCGGGCCCAGCGGGAGCCCCATCCTTTCGAGCCGGACCAGGGCGCGGCTGCCGGCCGGCTCCGCGACGTCGATGATGTCGAAACTCCGGCCCACAGGGAGCAGCACCGCCGCGCCCGGCACCTCCGACCACGCCTTCGCGGCGTCGTCCAGCGTGGCGCCCGCCGGGACCTCGTGGCCGCAGTCGAGCGGGTGGGCGCCCGGCGCCGTACATCCCGGATCGCCGCAGGAGCAGTGTCCGCCCGAGGCCCGCGCGCCGGGCGCGACGTCCCAGCCCCAGAGTCCGGTGTACTCCGCCACCGCGGTGCACTCTGTGGTGCGACCGCGGCGGCGCGAGCCGGACCGCATCTCCCGGATGCCGCCGATCGTGAAGCCCATGCCCCCTCCAACGGGTCGAACTCGCCGGTGGTTACGACTCGCAGTCTGCCCGTGACGCTCCGCTGTCACTTGACCCATTCGGGTGGCGCGAAGTGGCATTGGGGGTGGTGCGATCCGATTCGCACGCCCCGGCGTGCACCGTTGTGCCACCCCCTGGACGTCGTTCGTCAAGTCAATCGCGCACCACGGCGGGCTAGTTCATTCGAAGGGGTGGCGAATGGTGGCGTTTGTGGAATCGCCCTCGCCGGACGGGTGATCGTAGGATTACTTTCGGTGCACGAACTCCGGGTAAGACAGTCTCGCGGGTATGCCAAGGGCAACTCGGTTTCCTGTTCGAAGGGGCGCAACCTCCGGACACGGAGCCGTCACTCACGGCATTCTGATAGCGGTTCGCGGGACAAGGGCATTCGGTCGGATGGGGGCTTTCCAGTGGGCAGCGGCGCAGGCGGTACGGATACCGGCAAGCGTCCGAACGGGCAACTCAACTCGTGGTTCCTGCGCAGCGGCTGGTCGAAGGGTGAGCTGGCGCGCCAGGTCAACCGCCGAGCGCGTCAGATGGGCGCGCATCACATCAGCACGGACACCTCGCGGGTACGCCGCTGGCTCGACGGCGAGCAGCCGCGCGAGCCGATCCCGCGCATCCTCTCGGAGCTGTTCTCCGAGCGGTTCGGTGCCGTGGTGGCGGTCGAGGAGCTGGGGCTGCGCTCCGCCCACCGCTCCCCGTCGGTGTCCGGTGTCGACCTGCCCTGGGCGGGCCCCCAGACGGTCGCCCTGATCAGTGAGTTCTCCCGCAGCGACCTGATGCTGGCGCGGCGCGGCTTCCTCGGTACGTCCCTGGGTCTGGCCGCGGGGCCCGCCCTCGTCGAGCCGATGCAGCGCTGGCTGGTGCCCACCCCGGCGGCCGACCCGGGCGATCCGGCGCCGGGCCCCGTCGCCCCGGCCCGCCCCACCCGCCTCTCCGACCCCGAGCTCGACCTGCTGGAGTCGACCACGGCCTGCTTCCGGCAGTGGGACGCCCAGTGCGGGGGCGGCCTGCGCCGCAAGGCGGTCGTCGGCCAACTCCACGAGGTCACCGAACTCCTCCAGGAGCCGCAGCCGGAGGCGACCTCCCGGCGGCTCTTCCGCTGCGCGGCCGAGCTGGCGGAGCTGGCCGGCTGGATGAGCTACGACGTGGGCCTCCAGCCCAACGCCCAGAAGTACTTCGTGCTGGCCCTGCACGCGGCCAAGGAAGCCGGGGACAAGCCGCTCGGCTCGTACATCCTCTCCTCCATGAGCCGCCAGATGATCCACCTCGGCCGGCCCGACGACGCCCTCGAACTCATCCATCTCGCGCAGTACGGCGGCAGGGACGGCGCCACCCCCAGGACCCAGGCGATGCTGTATGCGATGGAGGCCAGGGCGTACGCCAACATGGGCCAGCCGAGCAAGACCAAGCGGGCCGTCAGAATGGCCGAGGACACCTTCTCCGACGTCGGACTCGACGGCGAGCCGGAGCCCGACTGGATCCGCTTCTTCTCCGAGGCCGAACTCAACGGGGAGAACGCCCACTCGTACCGCGATCTCGCCTACGTCGCCGGCCGCAGCCCCACCTACGCCTCTCTCGCGGAGCCCGTCATGCAGCGGGCCGTCGAACTCTTCGCCAAGGACGACGACCACCAGCGGTCGTACGCGCTCAACCTGATCGGCATGGCCACCGTCCACCTCCTCAACCGTGAGCCCGAGCAGGCGACGGCGCTGGCGGAGAAGGCCCTGGACGTCGCCCGCAGCGTCCGCTCCGAGCGGGTCAACACCCGGCTGCGCAAGACGCTCGACACCGCCGCCCGGGACTTCGGCGACGTCGCCGAGGTGTTCGATCTGACCGAAGTGCTCGCCCAGAAGCTGCCCGAGTCCGCGGAGGCCGTCTGAGCCGCGGGCCCGCCCCCGGTCGTACACAGCCCGCCCCCGCCGCCGTACACGGCCCGCCCCAGCTCCGGCCGCGGCAACCACCCCGTACAGCCCGACACGGCTCCCCCGCCGCCAGGACAGCAGGGTGAATGCCGCGGCCGGTTTCCGCTGCCCGCGGGACGCCCGCTGGATGTCCGCGGAGGGTATCCGCGCCCCCCGGACGTGACCGGCGGGTTCATCGAGGCGTAACACTCGGGACACCTTCGTCACCGCTGTGAAACATCGAGCGGCACTGGCTGAAACCGCGCTGCGCCAATCTCCTGAGCACAGTCGGCCCCATACCTGCTTGAGCATCCGCACGGGCCGTATCCGACCCACGAGGAGACGCTGGCCTTGAATGGCGCAGATACCGCATTCGTACTGATCAGTGCCGCGCTCGTCATGCTGATGACGCCCGGCCTGGCATTCTTCTACGGCGGCATGGTGCGGGTGAAGAGCGCCCTCAACATGCTCATGATGTCCCTGATCTCGCTCGGAATCGTCAGCGTGCTGTGGGTCCTCTACGGATACTCACTGGCTTTCGGTGACGACATCGGCGGCGGTCTCCTGGGCAACTTCGACCACATCGGGCTCAAGGGCATTTCGGTCGACACCCTGACCGGCGGCACGGAAGGCATCCCCGTCTTCGCCTTCGCCCTTTTCCAGCTCATGTTCGCCGTCCTGACCCCCGCGCTGATGAGCGGTGCGCTCGCCGACCGCGTGAAGTTCAGCGCCTGGGCGCTCTTCATCACGCTCTGGGTCACCGTGGTGTACTTCCCGATCGCGCACTGGGTCTGGCAGTCCGACGGCTGGCTCTTCAAGCTGGGCGTGATCGACTTCGCCGGCGGTACGGCGGTCCACATCAACGCCGGTGTCGGCGCGCTCGCCGCGGTCCTGGTCGTCGGCAAGCGGATCGGGTTCAAGAAGGACCCGATGCGGCCGCACAGCCTGCCGCTCGTCGTCCTCGGCATGGCCCTGCTGTGGTTCGGCTGGTTCGGCTTCAACGCCGGCTCCGCGCTCGCCGCCAACGGCACCTCCGCGATCATGGCCTTCAACACGCAGATCGCCACCGGCGCCGCCATGCTCGGCTGGCTGATCTACGAGCGCATCCGGCACGGCGCGTTCACCACGCTGGGCGCCGCCTCCGGCGCCATCGCCGGCCTCGTCGCGATCACCCCGTCCGGTGCGAACGTCAACCCCTTCGGTGCCATCCTCATCGGTCTCGTGGCCGGTCTGGTCTGCTCCTGGGCCGTCAGCCTCAAGTTCAAGCTGGGCTACGACGACTCCCTCGACGTGGTCGGTGTCCACCTGGTCGGCGGTGTCATCGGCACCCTGCTCGTCGGCCTCCTCGCGGTCGACGGTGTCGGCGGCCTCACTCAGCTCGGCAAGCAGGCCACCGGAGCCTTCTCGGTGATGGCGTACTCCTTCGTGGTTTCCTGGATCCTCGCCAAGATCGTCGACGCCACCATCGGTTTCCGGGCCTCCGAGGACGACGAGACCAGCGGTGTCGACATGGCGTACCACGCGGAGTCGGCGTACGACTACAGCGCGGTCGGCGGCTCCCCGTCGGGCCGTAGCAGCGTCGCCACCCCGCACCACGACGAGAACCACGCCGCCGCGGCGAAGACCAAGAAGGTGGACGCATGAAGCTCATCACCGCAGTCGTGAAGCCACACCGTCTGGACGAGATCAAGGAAGCCCTCCAGGGCTTCGGCGTCCAGGGCCTCACGGTCACGGAGGCCAGCGGGTACGGCCGGCAGCGCGGCCACACCGAGGTCTACCGGGGTGCGGAGTACACCGTCGACCTCGTACCGAAGATCCGTATCGAGGTACTGGTCGAGGACGACGACGCCGAACAGCTCATCGATGTGGTGGTGAAGGCCGCCCGCACCGGCAAGATCGGTGACGGAAAGGTATGGAGCGTCCCGGTCGACACGGCGGTCCGCGTACGGACCGGCGAGCGCGGCCCGGACGCCCTCTAGAGACAGGAACGACTGGGTGACGAGCGTCGAAGAGACCACCGAAAAGGCAGACTCGGGACCCAGCGGCTATGCGGCGGCCCGGCTGCGCCTCCTCCAGGAGAAGGCGCGGCCAGGGCCGCCGCGCCGTGCCGCGCTGGCCCGCCTCACCGACGACTGGCTGAACGCGCTGTTCACCGCCGCCGCCCAGGAGACCGGGGTACGCGGCGCGGCCCTCGTCGCCGTCGGCGGCTACGGGCGGGGCGAACTCTCCCCGCGCAGCGATCTCGACCTGCTGCTCCTGCATGACGGCAAGACGCCCGCCAAGGCGATCGCCGCCCTCGCCGACCGCCTCTGGTACCCGGTCTGGGACCTCGGACTCGCCCTCGACCACTCCGTACGCACCCCCGCGGAGGCGCGCAGGACCGCCGCCGAGGACCTCAAGGCGCAGCTCGGCCTGCTCGACGCACGACAGGTCGCGGGAGACCTCGGCCTGGTCACCGGCGTACGCACCGCGATCCTCGCCGACTGGCGCAACACCGCCCTCAAACGCCTGCCCGAACTGGACGAACTGTGCCGGGAACGGGCCGAGCGCCAGGGCGAGCTGCAGTTCCTGCTGGAACCCGACCTCAAGGAGGCCAGGGGCGGACTGCGCGATGCCACCGCGCTGCGCGCCGTCGCCGCCTCCTGGCTCGCCGACGCGCCCCGTGAGGGCCTCGGCGACGCACGCCGCAAGCTGCTCGACGCCCGCGACGCCCTGCACCTGACCACCGGACGCGCCACCGACCGGCTCGCCCTCCAGGAACAGGACGCCGTCGCCGCCGAACTCGGCCTGCTCGACGCCGACGCCCTGCTCCGTCAGGTGTACGAGGCCGCGCGCACCGTCTCGTACGCCTCCGACGTCACCTGGCGCGAGGTCAACCGCGTCCTGCGCTCCCGCTCCGCACGCCCCCGGCTGCGCGCCATGCTGGGCGGCAAGCCCGCCCCGGACCGCACCCCGCTCGCCGAAGGCGTCGTCGAGCAGGACGGCGAGGTCGTCCTCGCCCGCACCGCCCGGCCCGAACGCGACCCCGTGCTGCCCCTGCGGGCCGCGGCCGCCGCCGCGCAGGCCGGACTGCCGATCTCCCTGCACGCCGTACGCCGCCTCGCCGGCGCCGTCAAACCCCTGCCGGTACCCTGGCCCGCCGAGGCCCGCGAGGAACTCGTCACGCTGCTCGGCGCCGGCGAGTCGACCGTCCCCGTCTGGGAGGCCCTCGAAGCCGAAGGGCTGATCACCCAGCTCCTGCCCGACTGGGAGCGCGTACGGTGCCGGCCCCAGCGCAACCCCGTCCACACCTGGACCGTCGACCGTCACCTCGTCGAGGCCGCCGTCCAGGCGTCCTCGCTCACCCGCCGCGTCGGCCGCCCCGACCTGCTGCTCGTCTGCGCCCTGCTGCACGACATCGGCAAAGGCTGGCCCGGAGACCACTCCGTGGCCGGTGAGGTCATCGCCCGCGACGTCGCCGCCCGGATCGGCTTCGACCGCGAGGACGTCGCCGTCATCGCCACCGTCGTACGCCACCACCTGCTGCTCGTCGACACCGCGACCCGGCGCGACCTGGACGACCCGGCGACCGTCAGCTCGGTCGCCACCCGCGTCGGCTCGCTCGCCACCCTGGAACTCCTGCACGCCCTCACCGAGGCCGACGCGCTCGCCACCGGCCCCGCGGCCTGGTCGTCCTGGCGCTCCTCCCTCGTCACCGACCTGGTCACCCGCGTCGCCGCCGTGCTCGCGGGTGACGACCCGGCGGAGCCCGAGCCCGCCGCGCCCAGCGCCGAGCAGGAACGCCTCGCCGTCGAGGCGCTGCGCACCGGCGGCCCCGTACTGGCCCTGCGCGCACAGACCGAGGCCCCGCAGCCGGGGACGGCGCAGGAGGAGCAGGAGAACGGTGCACCGGAACCGGTCGGCGTCGAACTGCTCATCGCCCTGCCCGACCAGCCCGGCGTGCTGCCCGCGGCGGCCGGGGTGCTCGCCCTGCACCGGCTCACCGTACGGGCCGCCGACCTGCGCGCCGTCGAACTGCCGGGCGAGCTGGGCGCCCTGCCGGGTGAACCGGGCGGGGCGGTGGCGGGGGCCGTGCCGGGCAGAACCACCGATGTCCTGCTGCTGAGCTGGCGCGTCGCCGCCGCGTACGGCTCGCTGCCGCAGGCCGCCCGGCTCCGCGCCGACCTCGTACGGGCCCTGGACGGCTCCCTGGACATCCCGGCCAGGCTCGCGGAGCGGGAGGCCGCCTACCCGCGGCGCCGCGGCGTCACGGCCCCGCCGCCGCGCGTGACGGTGGCGCCGACCGCCTCCCGGCACGCGACGGTCATCGAGGTACGCGCGCAGGACGCCCCGGGGCTGCTGCACCGCATCGGCCGCGCCCTGGAGGACGCACGGGTGATGGTGCGCAGCGCTCATGTGTCGACCCTGGGTGCCAACGCCGTCGACGCCTTCTACGTCACCTCGGACCGTGGACGCCCGTTGACGGCGGAGGCCGCCACGGAGCTGGCACGTACCGTGGAGAGCGCACTGCGCTGAGACCTGTCGCGCGCCGGGCCGGGCCGCGCGAGCAGCGCCGGCCCTGCGCGCACAGCCCGGGGTCGGACAGGGCGCGCGTACGCCGTCCGTAAGGTCTGGCCACCCACGGGGCAGACCCCACCGCGCGCGGCCGGATACCCTGGGGGACGGTCTGTCCTTCACCGCGTGGGACAGCCCCCTCATCCGTTCCCGACCTGAGGATCCGCGACCGCCGTGTTCGACACTCTCTCCGACCGCCTCGCAGCCACATTCAAGAGCCTCCGGGGCAAAGGGCGCCTCAGCCCGGAGGACATCGACGCCACGGCCCGCGAGATCCGTATCGCCCTGCTCGAAGCCGACGTGGCGCTGCCCGTCGTCCGCGCCTTCATCGCCAAGGTCAAGGAGCGCGCGGCCGGTGCGGAGGTCTCCCAGGCGCTGAACCCCGCGCAGCAGGTCGTCAAGATCGTCAACGAGGAACTGGTCGGCATCCTCGGTGGTGAGACCCGCGTCCTGCGTTTCGCCAAGCAACCACCGACCGTGATCATGCTGGCGGGCCTCCAGGGCGCCGGTAAGACCACCCTGGCGGGAAAGCTCGGCCTCTGGCTCAAGGGCCAGGGCCACACGCCGCTGCTCGTCGCCTGTGACCTCCAGCGCCCCAACGCCGTCACCCAGCTCTCCGTCGTCGCCGACCGCGCGGGCGTCTCGGTGTACGCGCCGGAGCCGGGCAACGGGGTCGGTGACCCGGTCAAGGTCGCCAAGGACTCGATCGAGTACGCCAAGACCAAGCAGCACGACGTCGTCATCGTCGACACCGCGGGCCGCCTCGGTATCGACGAGGAGCTGATGAAGCAGGCCGCGGACATCCGCGACGCCGTCAGCCCGGACGAGGTCCTGTTCGTCGTGGACGCGATGATCGGCCAGGACGCCGTCAACACCGCGGAGGCCTTCCGTGACGGCGTTGGCTTCGACGGCGTGGTCCTCTCCAAGCTCGACGGTGACGCCCGTGGTGGCGCGGCCCTCTCCATCGCCCATGTCACCGGCAAGCAGATCATGTTCGCGTCCAACGGCGAGAAGCTGGACGAGTTCGACGCGTTCCACCCCGACCGGATGGCCTCCCGCATCCTCGACATGGGTGACCTGCTCACCCTCATCGAGCAGGCGGAGAAGACGTTCAGCCAGGCCGAGGCCGAGAAGATGGCCTCCAAACTGGCGAGCAGCAAGGGCGGGAAGGACTTCACGCTCGATGACTTCCTGGCTCAGATGGAGCAGGTCAGGAAGATGGGCTCCATCTCCAAACTGCTCGGCATGCTGCCCGGCATGGGGCAGATCAAGGACCAGATCAACAACATCGACGAGAAGGACGTGGATCGCACCGCCGCGATCATCAAGTCGATGACCCCGGGCGAACGCCAGGACCCGGTCATCATCAACGGCTCGCGCCGCGCCCGTATCGCCCGGGGCTCCGGCGTCGAGGTCAGCGCCGTGAAGAACCTCGTGGAGCGGTTCTTCGACGCCCGCAAGATGATGTCGAAGATGGCGCAGGGCGGCGGAATGCCGGGCATGCCGGGCGTCCCGGGGATGGGCGGCGGCCCCGGCCGTACGAAGAAGAAAGTCAAGCAGGCCAAGGGCAAGCAGCGCTCCGGCAACCCGATGAAGCGCAAGGCCGAGGAGCAGGCGGCACTGGCCCGGCGCGAAGAGACGGCGCAGTCGGGCAACGCGTTCGGACTGCCTGCCGGCGGCCAGGAGAAGGACTTCGAACTGCCGGACGAGTTCAAGAAGTTCATGGGCTAGCCGTACGCGTACGGAGGGCGGTGGGGCCACGACAGCGCTCCGCGCACCACCGCCCGGGCCGTCGATGCCGGTCCTGCTCATGGGGCGACTCCTTCGACGGCCCTGCCCCGCGCGTCGTACAGCCCCGTCAGCCGGGGCCTTCCTCCTGCGAGACCGGAGACGACCGCGACGGTCGAGCGGGTGACGAAGATCTGCGTACGGAAAGCCAGGACAGCGGTGTCCCCGAGTCCGACCTCGCCGGATCCCTTACCGGGAGCGTCCAGCAGCCGGTAGTAGTCGATGTTCTCCGCAGGGGCGTCGCACACCCGGAGGCGCAGCCCCGTGCGGGGCAGCAGGGCGGCGTGGATCCCGCCCCGGGCGTAGAACCCGCCGCCGAAGAGCGCGGGCCGGCCGTCCGCGAGCGTGTGAGCGACCTCGGTGACGTACACATAGGCGGGCCGTTCCGGTTGATGCGGATCCGCCGCGTGCAGCGGTGTGGTGCCGGTGAGGGCGTGACCCGGCTCGCCGTGGGTCGCACCCAGCCGGGCCAGTAGCGGCAACGCCGCCACGGAGGTCGCCCCAGGGGCGCTGAGACCCAGCCCCTGATGACCGCGCGCGGTCAACAGCTCCCGCGCCTTGAGAGCGAGCTCGAAGCCGGCCGTCGGGGCCGGTCGGCCCGTGTCCGGGTCGCACACCACACAGGGGAACGCCGTCACCCCGGCGATCCTGACCGATGCCAGTCGCTCCACTGAGGCGGCGAAGTCGTCCAGGGCGTCCAGCGGTACGCCGCCCTCCTGGCCCGGATGGCCGGACCCCGCCACGGCCTCGATCCGTACGAACACGTCCTGGACGAGGCCGAGACGGCCCGCCGCGTCCGAGACGGCCCGCGCGTTGGCGAGATCGAAGACCGTGACCGCCTCGGGGCGCCAGGCCAGCATCTCGGGCAGGGCACGCCGCGGGATCTGCACGAGATGGCCGAGGTTGCCCGCCCGGGTCCCCGCGGCGTGCAGCGCCCGGGCCTCGGGCGGGTCGATCGCGGCGAAGCGGGGGATGTGCCGGGCGACGGCCCGGATCAGCGCGGGGTTGCGGCCGAACTGCTTGACCACGAACCAGAGCGAGAGCCCCAGCCGTTCAGCCTCGGCCGCGAGCAGCGCCGCGTTCGCCTCCACGGCGTCCGCGTCCAAGACATAGGTGTCGGGTGGAACGGCGCCCGAGGCGTGCAGCGCGGTCGCCGTCTCGACGAGCGCGGGGTTGCGGGTGAGCACGGTGTCCAGGAACACGATCAGCCCTTCAGGTCGCGCAGCGAACAGCGGAGGATGTCGATCACCAGGTCCGCGCCCGCCCGCATGGGGTTGATCCGTACGGTCCAGTCGGCGAGCTCAGGAGCGTCGTCGAGCGACGAGGCGGACATCCGGTGGACGAGCGGGGCGATCTCGTAACGGGAGTTGGAACCCACGGGGTATGGCGCGGCGCCGTACCGCGCGGCCACGGCGGGCAGTTGGCGGGCGACGGGCCGGTCGAGCCGTACCAGCAGACAGCGGTCCTGCGCGTTGGCGATCCGCACCTCCGCGACGCCCGGTACCTCCCCGGCGGTCAGGCGTCCTGCGACCTCGGCGGACACCCGGGACTGGAGCGCCCACAGGACGGGCACATGGGTGAGGGCGCGCAGCGCCTCCAGGGCCTGGGCACCCTGCACCTGGCCGCCGCCCGAGTAGTTGTCGGCGCGGACGCGCCCGACGAGGTCACGGGCACCGACGACCGCGCCCACACCCTCCGGGCCGTGCAGTTTGAAGAGGGAGAAACAGGAGACGTCGGCGCCGAGCTGGACACCACAGGCGGGCACGCGCAGCACCGTGTAGTTGTCGTCGACGACCGTACGCACCTCCGCGGTACGGCACGCCGCCAGCACCTCGCCCGGATCGTACGAGTCCCCGAGCCGTTGCCGACTGTGCTGGATGTACGCCCAGGTGAGGTCGGTCGGCATCAGGGCCTCCCGGAGCGCCTCACGGTCGTTGAAGTCGGCCTCGGCGGCGCGGACACCGAGCCCGCGCAGGGTGACGGCGGTCGTGCGGTAGACCGGCGCCCGGTGGATCAGCAGCGGATCGCCGGGGGAGAGGGCCGCCTGGAGGGCGGCCCGGATCGCGCCCGTACCGGCGCCCTGCACCAGCGCGGCGTCCTCGGCACCGAGCCAATCAGCGAGGACGGCCTCGACGCGTGCCGTCGTACGGGGTCGGCCCAGCCCGGTGACCACACCGGCGTCCGCCTCGAAGAGCTGGGGCCCCTCGAAGTGCGCGGCGGTGTGCTCCAGCAGCCGGAACTGGATCTGAGCCGCGTCCTCCAGGGTGATCGTGGGCAGCGGGAAGGTCCGGGGAAGCGGTGGAGGCATCTCAGATCTCCTCGGCGTCGGTGCCCGTGGCGTGGATGGTGTCGGTGCCGGTCCCGGTGTCCCTGCGCGCGTCTCCGTCCGAGTCGGCGCCGGTCAGGAAACGCAGCGGGTTGCGGCGTGTCATCAGGTCGATCAGGTCGTCGTCCACGCCCGCCGTGCGTGCCGCCGGCAGGAAGGAACGGAAGAGATGCCCGTACCCCCGGCCGCCCTCAGCCGTCAGATAGCCGTGGCGGGAGATGTCGCAGCTCAGCAGCGCCCGGTCGGCGTGCCCGGCGTCCAGCAGGGCAAGCAGCAGCCGTAAGCGGGTGTCGTCGCTCTGGTAGCGCTCCTTGCCGACGGTGTCGAAAGCGACGTACGCGCCGCTCGCCGCGAGTTCACGGTGGACCCGCGGATCGTCCAGCAGGTCCTGGTGGCCGATCGAGATCCGGTACGGCGGAAGCCCCGTGCCGGTGAGTAACTCCAGTTGGGCGAGCCCGCCGCGGCCGAACTGGGCGTGGGTGGCGAGCGACAGACCGGTGGCGCGCGCGGCATGGGCCGAGGCGAGCAGCGCGCGGCTCTCGCGCCCGCTCGGCCGGTCTCCGTGGCTGCCGATCTCACCGAGTACGCCGGGTCGGACACCGCTCGTCCCGATGCCGTTCTCGATCTCCCGCACCAGGATGTCCGTGAGTTGCGCGACGCTCGCCTCCGCCGTCTCCCGAGGGTGGAACGGCTCGTAGTACCAGCCGGTGGCGGCGACCACCGCGACGCCGGACTCCTCGGCGATACGCGCCAGGGTGCGCGGATCGCGGCCCATGCCCCGGCAGGTCAGCTCGATGACCAGGGCGAGTCCGAACTCGGACGACAACGCGGCCAGTTCGGCGACGACGGCGGACCGGTGGCGCCGGGCTTCGAGGAGGGCGGCGCCGTCGCCCTTACGGTCGAGATCGAGCACGAGATGCTCATGGGCGAGCGCCGGGCCGCGCACGGCGGAGACGGGCAGTGGCCCGGTGACCGTGGTGAGACATGGGGTACTGGAGGACGAAGCGGGGAGCGGGGAGTGCATGGGTACGGGTGCCTTCCTGACGGGTCCTTCCGCCGAGGGACGCCGAGTGTCAGCTCTTCAGCGGGGTGAACAGGTCAAGCCAGTGGAGGAGGTTGAGCAGGACGCCGCCGACGACGACCGCGGCGGGCGCCGCCGCCATCCGCACCACCGGTCTGCCCATCGCCTCGTTGAGGAGATAGAGCCCGCCGACGACGAGAACCGCCAGGCCGCCGCCCATCACATGTGCCGCGAGCAGGGAGCCGAAGAGAATGGCCAGCCCCAGCGTCTCCGTGATCGCGGCGCGTAGATGCTCGGAGGAGTCACGCACGCTCGGGAGCTTGCCGAGGACCTTCCCGACGGAGGAGAGCGCCAGCACTTCGAGGGCGAAGACCACGGCACCGACGGTGGCCGCGAGGAACGGGTTGGGCAGCAGATAGCCGAGGGGGTAGACGAGTGTGAACCCGGCGATGCCGTACGCGCCTGAGGCGAGCGCGGTCGTCGCGATCAGCGGGATGAAGCCGAACATCCGGTAGAAGTCGACCTGGGCGGCCTCGCTGTACTGCCCCTTGGCGATCAGGAAGCTGGTCGCCTCCCCGCCGCCGAATATGTGCATCTGTGCCAGGACACACACCCCGGCACCCAGCACCATGAAGAGCGGGAGATGGCGGCGCAGTCGCAGGGCGCTGCCACTGAACAGCGAGGCCATCGGGTCGCCTCCGGCCTCCTCCCGTTTCTGCTCCTTTTCCAGCCCTCGCCCCTGCTGCTCCTCACGGGCTCGCTCCTGCTTCCGTCGGAGCAAGTCCCTCCTGACGGCGAATCCGATGAGCAGCAGCACTCCCGCCGCCATCGCGAGCGAACCGGCAAAGACCGTCGGCCATAGCTTCATCGTCAGGACGACCAGGGTCAGTTCCAGCATGGCCGCGAAAGCGCCGCGCGGCCGTCCGAACTGTTTGGTGATCGCGAGCACCGGAAAGAGCGTGAAGAGGAAGAGGATCGGCGCCGACATCTGCTGCATCGAGGTCAGGAAGTCGACGGGCAGGTCGTGCGCCAGGTCATTGGCGCCGCCGAGGCCGAAGACGACCACCGCGCCCCAAGCGCCGCCCAGCAGCGGCGCGATCCACGTCTTGGGCGAAAGGATTCCCAGGATGTCGGTGGGGAGGAAGAGCAGCCATGGGTTGAGGACGCCGCTGGCGAGGGCCATGGGCGCACCGAGTCCGAAGATGAAGCCCGCCGAAAGCCCGAAGGACACCGACGTGGTGGCTGAGCGCTTGGCGCGTCCCTGGACGAAGTCGAGCATGAAGGGGCGTACGCCGTCGTTGAAGACGGCCAGTGCCATGTGTGAGACGAAAGCGGTCAGCGCGCACAGGGCTATGACGAACAGGTTCTGCGTCAGCGAGAGGTTCAGACGGGTACTGGCTGCGAGGACGGTGTGCACAGGGAGGTCTCCTCTGCTGTCCGGCAGGTTGCCGGGGTCAGCCGCGCGCCGCGAGCGCGCGGGCCATGAGCGGGGCGAGCACGTCGATCCGGTCGATCGCGAAGCCGAAGACCTTCTTGCCGTCCGAGAGCAGCGCGGCCACCTGTTCCTCGGTCGGCACGGAGCGGCCGAAGGTGTGGCAGAGGGGGCTGCCCAGCAGCCCGACGAGAATGCCGAGTGAGGCACCGGCGCCGGTGTGACAGGTGCCCAGGTAGTAGTCGGCCTGGCCGGCCCGGAGTCTCACCGCGGCGTCCATGTCGTTGGAGACCGAGATCTCCAGGCCGCCGAGGCCGAGCCGCGAGACGGTGTCCGCGACCTCGGTCTTTCCGATGCCGCCGGTGAGGATCTTCGTCATGACTGACTCCTTCGCTCTGATGCGTGGTGCGGGGCAGGGGAGTTCTGGGCCAGTACGGCGAGGTGCAGGCCCAGGAAGTTGACTTCGGAGCCGGGCAACGGGGCGCCGAGCGCCCTCTCGGCGCGTAGAGCCACGGCACGCGCCCGGGCGACCGCCTCGGGGTGTCCGGCCAACTCGGCCGAGACCTGGTCATCCGTACGGAACGCCTCGATCGGTTCACCGTTCAGCAGCCGGGTGAGCGCCGCCATCAGATGACTGGTGAGCAGTCCGGCCGTGTCCTCGGTGACGGTGAGGCCCTCGGCGGCCAGGACGTCTAGCTCCGCCACGACAAACGCGGCGACCTCGGGGCCGGCCTGGCCGGTCTCACGGAAAAGCTGGATACGGAGGGTCAGTTGGTCGTCCATGAGGCTCCTTCCTACGGATCACGCGAACGAGTGAAACAGATAAAGCAGTAACCGGGATTTTGTATTTTGCGGTGCGCCGGTTCCACTGGATGGAGTGGTGGTGGTCCGGCTTGTCGCGCTGGTCAGTACGAGGGTGTGCGTTCGCCGCGCAGCACTTCCGTCTGGAGCGCGGTGACGACGGACAGGTCGAGGGATTCGCGGACGGCGCCGAGCGCCTTCGCTCCCTCGGTTCTGCTGATGATCGCCGCGCTGGAGTTGCGCCGTGACAGGTCACGGGTGACCTCGTCGTCGAGCGGCAGGACGTCCACGTCCGTACCGAGCAGGCTCTCCTGTGCCTCGTCCAGATCCCAGACGGTGGCGTCGGCCCGGTCTTGCTCGAACAACTCGCGCAGATGTGTGTGAGTGGTTTCGACCCACTCGATGTCGTCCCGCCCCGCGAACGTGCGCTCCGCGAGTAGGCGCTGGTCCTCGGAGGAGTGGTCGACGGCGACGCGTAGCCCCGGGCTCCCCAGGTCCGATCCGTGTCGCAGCAGTATGCCGTGTGCCCCGACGTAGGTGATCGGGCCGAGATCCGCGACGAGCTCGACCGGATACTCCTCGATCAGTCGGTCGGCCGCGAAGCGGGAGAGCACCACGAGGTCGACCTTGCCTTCGAGCAGCGTGGTGGTGCGGGCCTCCGCACCGTGCATGAAGGTGATCGCGAAGGGGGCCCCGGCCTCCTCGAAAGCGGAGCGCAGCCCGGTGGCCAGCCCCTCGTAGCGACGTGAGTAGGGGAGTGGCATGGCGGCGAGCAGAGTGCCCAGCCCGGAGAGCCGCCAGAGTATCGAGCGGTCGGCGCGGACCAGGAACGTGCCGAGGTGGCCCCGCGCCGTCGTCTCGATGGCGCCGGCGCTCTCCAGGAGGTGGAGTGCGGCCTGCACCGTGCCGTTCCCGACTCCCAGTTCCACGGCGAAGTCACGGACGCGTGGCAGCCGGGTGTCCGGCTCGTGGTTCAGCAGGAGTACCGCGAGCTGCCGGGCCGCGAGGCCGTTGCGGGTCAGGAAACGTTCGTCGAAGTCTGTCACGCAAATGACAGTAAACAGGATTCTGGATACTGGCAAGGCTCTCTCAGCGGCATGGCGTCCACACGCCATTTCGCCGGTCGGTGTCACTCGCCGGGCGCCGCCCGTCGGCCTTCGACCGACCTCCGCCGGCGCGGCGATGCCGTGCGGCCCGCGCCGCGCCGCACGCCCGCCGTCAGGGCGTACGGGCGATGAGATACCGGAAGACGTTCGGCATCCAGACCGTGCCGTCCCGCCGAAGATGCGGATGGAGCGCCTCGCCGATCTCCTTCTCCACCTGTCGCCGGTCGGTCGCCCGGATCGCGCCGTCGAACACCCCGGTCGACAGCAGCCCGCGTACCGCGCTCTCCTGGTCGGCGTAGCCGAACGGGCAGGCCACCCGCCCTGAACCGTCCGGTTTCAGCCCGGCTCGCGCCGCGACATCCTCCAGATCATCCCGGTATGCGGGGCGCCGGGCGCCCTTGCGCAGCCGGTCGGCCAGTCGGCCGGCTACGCGCAGGACCGCGTCCGTGGCGCAGCGTTCCGGCGGCCCCCAGCCGGCCAGCACCACCGGGGTGCCCCGCCCGGCCAGCGGTATCGCTGTCCTGAGGGCGGGATCGAGCCCTTTCGCGTCGCCCGCCACGGAGCCGATCGGCTGGAAGGCGGTGATCAGGTCGTACCCGGTCCGGTCGGGTCCCCCGGCGGCGTCGGCCATGCGGTCGGCGGGCAGCAGCGTCTCGCACCCGGTGCCGCTCGGCCGGCGTCCGACCCCGTCCCGTCCGTCCTCCGTGAGCAGCCGCTCACGGGCCAATGCCAACCGTTCGCCGTCCGCTTCGACACCGGTCACACGCGCGCCCCGCGCGGTGGCCAGCAGCAGGGCGAGCCCTGAGCCGCAGCCGAGACCGAGCACCCGGGTCCCGTCGCGGACCTCCAGGCGTTCGTACACCGCTTCGTAGAGCGGCACCAGCATCCGTTCCTGGATCTCGGCCCAGTCGCGGGCGCGCGCGGCGGCTTCCGGCGGTGCCGGGTCCGTCGCCGTGTCTGAAGGGAGCTGATGATGCTGGACGAGCGTACGTGTCATGGATAGCGCCCCAATCCACCGAGAGGTCGTTCGTACCCTGTTTGACAGCCCCCCGTGTACGCGTGAGCACACACCCCCCGTATGTCAGAGAACTCCCCATCCGTGCCCGCGTCCAGTGGGTGACGGGCAAAGCGTGCGTGCCCCGGGCGTACGCCCCCGCGTGCATGGCCGATTCCTTTTCCCGGCTCCGGAACGGGTACCAGGATCTGAGCAGGACCGTCGAGCGGGCCGCTGACCGGGCGGCGCCCGGCCCGGCCTCGATTGAGCCATTCGGGGCAACTGCTCGTCGCGGGGGCGTCGCGGGAAGGCGGGGCACGCGGCGGTACTGTCACCGTCGTGGAGTGGGGTAGACGTAGATCGTCTACGCGTCGATGCGTATCCAGTGCTACGTACCACCTTGGTATGAGCTGTGAGCCTTCTCCGCAGATCGACGCACCCGCCCTCGTCAGGACGCATCAATGGCAACTGACGGGTACGTGCAAATTATTTGTGATGCCCCGTAATGGAACCCGGGAGGGATCCGGCTCGTTATTCACGACGTGAGCACGACACCACCTGTTCTCGCCGCAGAGCTGGCACAGGCGTGGGCCGACATTCAGCGGTCCCACTCCGAGTTGCCGGATCTTGCCGCGCCAGAGTCCCTGATCGGAGAGTCGTCGTCCGCCTGCGGCGCCGAGCTCTCTTTCGAACGACTGCTTCACGAAGCGGTCCACGGCATCGCCGCGGCCAGAGGTGTCCGCGACACCTCGCGCGCGGGCCGCTACCACAACCGCCGATTCCTTGCGATCGCCGAGGAGATGGGTCTCGACCATCCGGAGGAGCCGCATCCCAGCAGTGGTTTCTCCCTGGTCTCGCTCAGCCCCGAGGCGAAGCGCCGGTACCGCCCCACCATGGAGCGGCTCCAGCGTGCCCTCAAGGCGCACACGGTCGCGACGGCCGCCGATACCAAGCGCAGTTTCCGCGGCCCGGCCGCCCGGCACGGCTCGTCCGGCGGTGGGGTGCGGGTCAAGGCGGTCTGCGACTGCGGCCGGAATGTGCGCGTCGTCCCCTCGGTCCTCGCCCAGGCCCCGATCGTCTGCGGCGGCTGCGGCAAACCGTTCCGTATTCCGGAAGTGGTCGCCGCCGCGAGCTAGTGCGCCTCCCCGGCGCCCGCGGGTGGCCCTCTCCGATGGCCTCGCGCCGTCGCGGGGCGGCGACCTTTACCTGCGGCACGGCCCCGTCATCCGCGGGGCCGGAGCCGTGCGTCGTACGCCGTACCCCGGCCGGGTCAACCCCGGTGCCGGGGTGTGGCAGAATAGCCAGCCGTACTCGACAGTCGCACAGGACCCCTCTCTCCTCCGGCTGACGCGTCCATCGGGCAGATCGGGTACCGCAACCCCACGCGGCATCCCGCTGTGCCCAACCACGTCAAGACCAGGAGACACCACTCCAGTGGCAGTCAAGATCAAGCTGAAGCGTCTGGGCAAGATCCGTTCGCCTCACTACCGCATCATCGTCGCCGACTCCCGTACCCGCCGTGACGGCCGGGCCATCGAGGAGATCGGTCTGTACCACCCGGTGCAGAACCCCTCGCGGATCGAGGTCGACTCGGACCGCGCGCGTTACTGGCTGTCTGTCGGCGCCCAGCCGACCGAGCCGGTTCTCGCGATCCTCAAGCTCACGGGTGACTGGCAGGCGCACAAGGGCCTTCCGGCCCCCGCGCCGCTGCTCCAGCCGGAGCCGAAGGCCGACAAGCGCGCCCTCTTCGAGGCCGCCGCGAAGGACGCCGGCGACGAGCCCAAGGGCGAGGCCATCACTCAGAAGGCCAAGAAGTCCGACAAGAAGGCCGACGAAGCCGGGACCGAGTCCTCGGCCGCCGCCGAGTCGACCGGGGCCTGAGCATGCTCGAGGAGGCTCTCGAGCACCTCGTGAAGGGCATTGTCGACAACCCGGACGAAGTGCAGGTCGCCTCGCGCAACCTGCGTCGCGGCCGGGTGCTGGAAGTCCGGGTTCACCCGGACGACCTCGGCAAGGTGATCGGCCGCAACGGCCGCACCGCGCGTGCGCTGCGGACGGTCGTTGGCGCCCTCGGGGGCCGCGGCATCCGCGTCGACCTCGTCGACGTGGACCAGGTCCGCTGACACACCAGAACACCGGCACGGGCCGGGAAGGGCATCCACCTTCCCGGCCCGTGTTTGCGTGCTGGTACGACCATCATCAATTGAGCAACCACGACGGCGAGCGACCGCCTCCGCGACAGCAGGCGACGGTCCAGCCGCACAGAGGGCGGGCTTGGCAGTGCAGTTGGTAGTCGGGCGGATCGGCCGCGCCCACGGCATCAAGGGCGAGGTCACCGTCGAGGTGCGTACGGACGAGCCCGAGGTACGACTCGGTCCCGGCGCCGTCCTCGCCACGGAACCGGCCTCGACCGGGCCGCTGACGATCGAGACGGGCCGGGTGCACAGTGGCAGGCTGCTGCTGCGCTTCGCCGGAGTACGTGACCGTACGGGCGCCGAGGCCCTGCGCAACGTCCTGCTGATCGCCGAGGTCGACCCGGAGGAACTTCCTGAGGATCCCGAAGAGTTCTACGACCACCAGTTGATGGATTTGGACGTAGTCCTGGCCGACGGCACCGAGATCGGCCGCATCACCGAGATCTCGCATCTGCCCTCGCAGGACCTGTTCATCGTGGAACGGCCCGACGGCAGCGAGGTCATGATCCCCTTCGTGGAGGAGATCGTCACCGAGATCGATCTTGAGGAGCAGCGGGCCGTGATCGACCCGCCGCCCGGGCTGATCGACGACCGGGCGGAGATCGTGCCCGGCGGCGGAGAGGCCGGCGACCGATGAGGCTCGACGTCCTCACGATCTTCCCGGAGTATCTGGAGCCGTTGAACGTCTCCCTCGTCGGCAAGGCCCGGACGCGCGGACGCCTCGACGTACACGTGCACGACCTGCGGGAGTGGACGTACGACCGCCACAACACGGTCGACGACACGCCCTACGGCGGTGGCCCCGGCATGGTCATGAAGACCGGGCCCTGGGGTGACGCCCTCGACGAGACCCTGGCGGACGGCTACGAGGCGGGCGCGTACGGCCCCGTCCTGGTCGTTCCCACGCCCAGCGGCCGCCCCTTCACCCAGGAACTGGCCGTGCAGCTTTCCGAGCGCCCCTGGCTGCTCTTCGCACCCGCCCGCTACGAAGGCATCGACAGCCGGGTCATCGACGAATACGCGACGCGGATCCCGGTCGTCGAGGTGTCCATCGGGGACTACGTACTGGCCGGCGGCGAGGCCGCGGTCCTGGTGATCACCGAGGCCGTGGCCCGGCTGCTGCCCGGCGTCCTCGGCAACGCGGAGTCGCACCGCGACGACTCCTTCGCCTCCGGCGCGATGGCCGATCTGCTGGAGGGACCCGTCTACACCAAGCCGCCCGAGTGGCGTGGGCGCGGCATCCCGGGCGTTCTGCTCAGCGGCCACCACGGGAAGATCGCACGGTGGCGCCGCGACGAGGCGTTCCGGCGTACGGCGCTCAACCGGCCCGATCTGATCGAACGGTGCGACCCCGCCGCCTTCGACAAGAAGGACCGGGAGATGCTCTCCATCCTGGGGTGGGCACCGGACCCCGGCGGCCGATTTTGGCGCAGGCCCGACGACGTGGAACAATAGGCCGCTGCTGTACGTCCGGTGTGCGCCCCTGCCACAGGGGGACCGACGCCCGCCCGACGCGAACGGCACTCATACTCTCTCTCGATCATCCGCTGATGACCTGTGGCATCAGCGAGGAAGCAGACCTTCATGGCCAGCCTGCTCGACTCCGTCGATGCCTCGTCGCTCCGCAGCGACCTCCCCGCCTTCCGCCCCGGTGACACCGTGAACGTCCACGTGCGCGTCATCGAGGGCAACCGCTCCCGTATCCAGCAGTTCAAGGGCGTCGTCATCCGCCGCCAGGGTTCGGGTGTCCGCGAGACCTTCACGGTCCGCAAGGTCTCCTTCTCCGTCGGCGTCGAGCGTACCTTCCCGGTCCACAGCCCGATCTTCGAGAAGATCGAGCTGGTCAGCCGTGGCGACGTCCGCCGCGCCAAGCTGTACTACCTCCGTGAGCTGCGCGGCAAGGCCGCGAAGATCAAGGAGAAGCGCGACCGCTGAGCCCCCACGGTCCTGGGCGGGAGACGTCTCAAGCCGAGGACCGGGACTCTTCTCACGCCCGGTGTGACAGGGCCGCCGGATAAGATCTGGCCCCGATGGACACCGAAGCACAGCACGAGAAGCGCGACCGCTCTTCCGATACCCCCACGG